>JAHJQG010000057.1 GCA_018819345.1 Nanobdellota archaeon | reverse complement strand
GGGCAAGTACAGGATATTTGGCGAAACCCTTGATATTGGTGTTGGAAATTTTCTTGATGCATTTGCAAGGCATATTGGTCTTGGATTTCCAGGCGGCCCAAAGCTTGACAAATTAAGCCAGAAAGGAAAAAACTTTATTGAGCTGCCTTATGTTGTTAAAGGAATGGATGTGAGCTTTGGAGGTATATTGACTAATTTAAAGCAGAAGTTTAACTCAAAAAAATACACAAATGAGGATTTAGCTTACTCAATGCAGGAGACTGTTTTTGCAATGCTTTTAGAGGTAAGCGAAAGGGCAATGTATCACTGCAATAAAAAAGGATTATTATTAGGCGGAGGAGTTGCATGCAACACAAGACTACAGGAAATGGCTAAAAAAATGTGCAGGGAAAATGGCTCAAAATGTTTTATATTGCCTAATGAGTTTAATGTTGATAATGGTGCAATGATTGCCTGGTTAGGCTTAAATGAATATAAAAATGGAAAAAAACAGAATATTAGTAATACAGAAATAAGGCCATACTGGAGAACAGATGAGGTTTAGATGGACGAGATAAAACAAGAAGTTGAAGAAGAAAAAAGAAATCCCTTGGTTTATATTCTTGCACTGTTTATGATACTAATTCTGTTGCTGTGGATTATCCCATATTATTCTATAAAGCTTGACCCTGAGCCAAAAAATATTCCAGCAAAAGAAAGTGTCCTTCCTGCAAACATAACAGTAGAAAAAAGAAACACTACGTTTGTAACAAGAAATGAGTTTTTAAGTTTATTAAATCCAAATGACCAACTGATAAAACAGACAGCATCAAAAGTTGCATCACAGTCATGCAACAGCGAAAAAGTCTGCCAGGCCAAGGCAATATTCTATTTTGTGAGGGATAATTTTGATTATATTAGCGACCCAAGAACAGAGTATGTTGAGTCTGCCAGAGAAGTTCTGGCCACAGGAGGCTCTGACTGTGATGGAATGGCAGTTCTTTTGGCAAACCTTGAGCAAGCAATCGGCATTGAAACAAGGTTTGTGTTTATTCCTGGCCATGTCTATGTGCAGATAAAGCTGGATGAGGCCATGAAAAAATACAAGACAGATGATGGCTGGATAAGCCTTGATCCTACATGCAGTTATTGTGAATTTGGCGAAATACCTTATAAAAACATAGAGAGCAAAAAGAGTTATGTTTCTTAGTACGTATTGAAATAATTATTTTAACTTATTCCTCAGTGTTCTCAGACTTCTTACTGTTTTGGAAGTGAATTGTTCTACTTTGCTTTCTTTTAAATCCTTAAATCGCAAGTCTACATTCCTAAAAGCATTCTTAAACAATCTGATGACATCCTGATTTAAGATTGTATTAATAGACTTATCTATTAAATCAATAACATTTTGGTTATGCTTAAATTTAGTTATATTGATATGGGGTATTAAATATGCCAGATCATAAAGATCCTTAAATTCATTTCTGTTTATGAATGTTAACATCTTTGTAACAAACAATCTTTCTGGTGAATAAAAAAATAATTCTCCTCTCTTATTAAGATTCTTCGGAATCTCAACAAAATCAACATCTATTTTGGTATTAAAGGTCTTATAAGTTTCTAGTTGTAATTTCATATGGTATCTATTGGTAGCTGCTAACCCGCTTTTGCCTTTTGAGAATTTTTTAATAGAGTTTTTTTGCTTTAATTTCTCTAAAATATTAATAAAATATGCCTCTATTTTTTTATATTCTTTTAGATAAGATATATCTGCATCAAAATCTAGGTCCTCTGATTCACGATGATGATTTAGATAAAACAAGGATAATGCTGTACCCCCTTAATAACAAGTTTGTAGGGATTATCTTTCTCTATTTCATTTACAAATTCCTCTAAAATAGTGAGTATTCTTGGCATTTAAACCCCATATTTTGTATAGTCAATCATTTTGGGTTTTTGTATATATGATTTAAATCTATTGCAATTTTTTATAAAAAGCTTTCCATACCTGGATATCATCTGTTTCCACACCTTTTCTGCATACTCATTCTTTGTTATTTTTACATCCTTGATTATTTGCTCATTTGCAGCATATTTTAATCCTGTCTTTTTGTCAAGAGAAAATTTGCTGTTTTTTATTGATTTAACCCTTATGAACTTTAGTGTTTTATTTGGAATATTAACCTTCCCTTCTATTTTAGTATTTATTATCTCTATTATTTTAGGCTTAAAATACCATCCAAACCCATTATGTTTCAATGCTTCCAATCCAGTGATATAATAAGACTCTAAATTATCTAAAAACATAAGATAACTCATTCTCTCTTCTCTACAAGATGTAAATCCAGCCAGCATATTTAATTTATCCCTCATCTTTCCCCTTAAATACCTCTTCTCGTTTTCAGTTAGTTTCATGCCAGTATCAAGTTTTTTTAACACATTAAACTGCACAGGCTTAAATAGAGTAGGAACTACTATATCTTCCATTCTAACTAACTTATGTATTAACATCTGGCTCATAGGATATAAAAATATCCTTTAATATATAAATGTTTTGAAAAATTTATTATAGCAATATTTATAAATAAGCAAAAAGACCTTATTTAAAGTTAATAATAATGCTTATAACAGTATTCCCGAAAACTAACGGCTTTTTAGGCCAGTAGGAGGGTGGAGGTTATTTAGATGAATAAAAACAAGTTTTTAGAGGCCTTAAAAAAAGCAAAGCAAGGTTCTAAGAAGAGAAATTTCAAGCAAAAGCTTGATTTAATAGTTAATCTTAAGGATTTAGACCTTAAAAAGCCAGAACAGCAGGTAGAGTTCTTTGTAAAACTGCACTATAGCAAAGGCAGGGAATCAAAGATATGCGCTCTTGTAGGGCCAGAACTTGCAACTAAGGCAAAATCAGCATGTGATAATGTTATCTTAGCAGATGATTTTGGAAAATACGCAGGCAATAAAAAATTATCAAAGCAGTTATGCAAAGACTATGATTTCTTTATAGCCCAAGCAGACATAATGGCAAAGGTTGCTGGAGCTTTCGGGCGTGTCTTAGGACCAAAGGGAAAAATGCCTAACCCGAAAGCGGGATGTGTTGTTACAGATAAAACAGATGTTAATGCACTTTGCGAGAATCTTAAAAAAACAGTTAAAATATCTGCAAAAACAAGCCTAATAATACAATTGATTATAGGCAATGAAGAAATGAAAGATGAAGAGATAGTTGACAATGCATATAATGTTTATGAGCAGCTTATACATCATCTTCCTAATGAAAAACACAATGTAAAATCAGTATTTTTAAAGCTTACAATGGGTAAGCCTGTAAAGGTGTTATAAATGGCTCACGTTGCTGAATACAAGAAAAAGACTGTAAATGAATTTGTTAATTTAATTAATTCTTACCCTGTTATTGGTGTTGTGGATATGGAAAACCTTCCAACTGCCCAGCTGCAAAAGATGAGGGAGCAGCTAAGAGATAAGGTTGTTATAAGGATGACTAAAAGAAGGTTTATGAACATAGCCCTAGATAAAGTAAAAGATAGTAAGAAAGGCATTGAAGAAATGAAGAATTACTTAACAGGCATGCCAGCATTATTATTCACAAAAGATGATCCATTTAAGCTTGCAAAGACCTTAAAGAAAAGCATGTCAACAGCTCCTGCAAAGCAAGGCCAGGTTGCACCAAAAGACATTATAGTTAGCGCAGGACCAACACCATTCAGTCCTGGGCCAGTTATAAGCGAGCTTGCATCAGCAGGCATAAAAACAGCCATTGAAAATGGCAAGATTGTTGTTAAAAGTGATACAGTTGTTGTAAAGAAAGGCGAAAAAGTAGGCCAAGCCATTGCAGGAATCCTTACAAGGCTGGGTGTTGAGCCAATGGAGGTTGGCCTTAACTTAACAGCTGTTTATGATAATGGAACAATATTTACAAGGGATGTACTTGATATTGATGAAGAAGAGTTTATGAGCAAGATAAAAACAGCATATAACTCTGCTCTTGGACTTGCCCTTGAATTATCATTCTTAACTAAAGAAACAACAGAGATAATGATAGCAAAGGCTTTCAGGGAAGCAAAAGCAATTGCTCTTTCACAAAACATAATGGCTGATGGTATTAAGGAAGAGATTATGGCAAAGGCAAATAAAGAGATGCTTGCCCTGAAATCAAAATTAAACATCCCTGATGCACAAAAAGAGAAATCTAAAGAGGAAGAGAAAGAAGTTGAGGAATTAAAAGAGAAACCTAAGGAAGAAGAGAAAGAAGTGGTTAAGGAAGAAAAAGAAAAGATTAAAAAAGAAGCTGAAGAAAAGCCAGAAGAAGAGAAAAAAGAAGTCAAGGAAGCTGAAAAGGTTGAAGAAATCAAAGAACCTGAAGAAAAACCAAAACAAGAAAAAAGTGAGGATAAGAAAGGAGAAGGCAAGGAAAAGGTCAAAAAAGAAGAACAAAAGGCAGAAGTTAAAGCTGAAGATATAAAAGAAGAAACTAAAGCTGATGAGGTTAAGGAAACACCGAAAGAAGAAAAAGTACCTTCTGCTGCTAAACTAGCAGAGAAAGTTGAAAAAAAGGATTGAACATAAAAAAGGAATAAAGACACGAGGAAAATAAAGATCAACAAAATTAAACATAAATTTGGAGGTAAATAAAATGGAGTATGTATATGCTGCAATGTTGATCCACAAAGCTGGAGGAAAAATAGATGAGGCAACCGTAACAAAAGTATTAGAATCTGCTGGAGCAAAACCAGATTCAGCAAGAGTCAAGGCCTTGGTAGCAGCCTTTGATGGAGTTGACATTGAGAAAGTAATTAAAGAATCGTCTGTTATGCAGGTAGCAGCACCAGCTGCTGGTCAAGCAGAAGAGAAAAAGGAAGAAAAGCCAGAGGCTAAGAAAGAAGAAGAAAAAAAGAGCCAGGAACAGGCAGCTGCTGGTTTAGGTTCGTTATTTGGTTAATTATGCTGAAAAAACTGTGCTAAAACTTTTAGTCTATAAATACAGCACAGTTTTTTGGCATGCTCAAAAATGCAAGGCATTTTTGGCACACCGGAAAACTAAGTTTTCCTTGTGTCCTAAAAAATCCACGATGGATTTTTTATGATTTTTAATTATTAAGTGAGAAGATATGCCAGAAGAGAAGAACAAGAAGGAATTATTAAAAAATCTTAGCAAATGCAGAAAGGAAATAATTGAGTTAAGATTGAGTTTAAACCAGTTGGACAACCAAAAGGAAGACTGGTTTAAGAAAAAAGAAAAAGCAAGCAATGATCTTTCTAATATTTTTAAAAAGATTAAGGAACTGAAAAATAGCAGAAACAACCTGACAAAAAAAGTTAAGGAACTAAAGTCTAAAAGGGAAAACTACAATAATTTGATTAAGGACAAAATTTCTGAGATAAAAAAAGTTAACAAAGAAAAAAATGATATTATAAATAAATTTAACCTAAAGGAAGACCCTTCTCAAATTAAAAACGATATTGAAAGACTTGAGATGAAGATAGAGACTGAGGTAATTCCTTTTGACAAGGAGCAGAAACTTATGAAGGAAATAAAGCTTAAGAAAAAAAAGTACAAGGAAGCAGAAAAAGTTAGTGAGGTCTGGAAAAAATCTGACTCTCTTTCAAATGAGATCGACAAGCTGAGAAAGGAAGCTGATGATGCTCATAAAAATATTAAAATCAATGCTGATGAAAGCCAGAAAAAGCATGAGGAAATGTTAGAGCTTCTTAAAAGTATTGATAACCTAAAAAAAGAGGAAGACTCAGCATACAAAAAATTCTTTGAGTCCAAGAAGAAAGTAGCTGAAGTTAATGATAAACTTAAGAAAAAACTTGTTGAAATCAATGAGATAAACAAAGAGCTTGGATTATCCAAAGAGAAGGCAAAAAAAGAAAAAAAGCAAAAACAGGAAAAAATAATAAAGGAAAAAGAGGAAAAGGTTGAAGACAAGATTAAGAAGGGAAAGAAACTTACAACAGAAGATCTTCTTGTATTCCAGAGATTAGATAGCAATGAAAAGTAATTCTTTTTAATTTTAAGTTGTATGATAAATCTTGAATAAATCCTTACAAATAGAATTATTTCTGTTCAGGTTTCTTTGTGAATTCAGTATATCCACATTTTCCACAGCTAACCCTGTCTTTGTGCTTTGCAAGGAAAACTCCTGGCCCGCATTTTGGGCAGAATTCTGTTTTTCTCTTGAGTGCTCCTCCTTCCACTGAGTAAAGGGCTTTTATATCAACTGCTTTCTTTGGTTTCTTTTTCTTTTTTGCCATTTTTAACTTGAATTTTGTTTTTTATTTATTTATGATTTTTTCTCTTCTGAAGGTTTCTCAGGTGATTGTTCTTTTTTCTGTTCACTTTTTTCCTGTTTTTTGTCCTCTTTCCCTTCCTGTTTTTGTTCTGGTTTCTTTTCTTCAGGTTTGCTTTCATCTGGTTTCTTCTGTTCAGCAGGTTTTTCTTTCTCTTGTTCTGGTTTCACCTCTTTCTTCTTTTCATCAGCTTTTGGCTTATCCTGTTTCTTCTCTTCCTTTTTTTCTCTAGGAAGACCTTTCTTAAATGCATATTCTGGCTCAATTCTTTCCATATCCTTTTTGTTGGAATATAAGTAAGCAATTATCTTTGCAGTTCCAAATCCAAATTCCGGATAAATATGTTTTATAACAATAAGCTCCTTATTTGCTTTCAATGTATTTGCTAATCTTTCCTTAATAGAACCTCTTGATGGTGTTGCCCCTGTATAACTATCTTTTGCTATAATCTCTGTTCTTGATAGTAATGAATGTTCTTTCTTTTCAGTTATTTCCATAGAATTCACCTTACCTTAATAGCATACTCTCCCTTTACCTTTATTCCAAGCTTCTCAGCAACCATTGACTTATCAGCATCAAGGATGTTTACACGGCCCTGCCAGCTGCTTGCAAGCTGGTTGCCCTTGCATATTGGGCAGTTATCTCCCTTGAAAAAAATCTTACATTTCTTACAAATTTTTTTAGGCATTTTTATTTCCTTGATTTCTTTTTAGATTTTTTTTCAGGTTTTTTGTCTGTCTTTTGCTCAAATTTTTCTTCTATCCATTCCAGTTTGCCAAGACCAGTCTGCCTCATTGTCAGGCCAAGTTTTGGGTTTGCAACATCTTTATAGCTTACTGCAATTATCCTTGCCCTGCATTTATCTCCTATTTTTAAAACCTTCTTTGATTCCTTTCCAGCAAGGGTCTTCTCTTTGTTGAATGAAACAAAATCATCCATTGTCTGTGAGATATGGATCATGCCTTCAATTGGACCGATGCTTATGAAAGCGCCAAAGTCTGCAATGTCCTTTATCCTTCCAAGAACAACCTCCTGCATCTCTGGCTTGAATGTTATTATCTCAAACTCTGTTTCATAGTATGATGCTCCATCTCCTGGGATGATAATCCCTTCTCCTATGTTGTCTAATCTTGATACATCTATTACAATGCCCAGTTCCTTTGAAATATATCCCTCATACTTTTTTTTGATTCTCTCAAGCATCGCATCCTCTAGCTTAAGTCCAAAAAGATGGGGTGGAACCCTTATATGGTCTTTTAATTGTGTTTTATAGAACATTTTGACCTTATTTCAATTAAATAATCAGTTTAAGATACTTTTTTTGTCTTAAAGCAATAATAGGGACTCCTTTTTTTCTTATCTCCCTTTTAAGCTCCTTATCTTGTGTCGCGACTATGAAATTCCCTTTTTTAATCAAGTTTAAAATTAAAAGGTCAACGTTTTTAACTCTTTTGTTTTTAGGGGGTGTTTTTATTATTTTAATCTTTTTCTTCTTGATTAGCTCTAGTGAAATCATTGCTGCAATCTTATCTTTTGGCTTTCCTGTTTCAGCTAGTTTTTCCAGCTCATTTATTATGCCCTTTACTATGCAGACCATATATTTAAAATCACATATTCTTTGAAGCTCTGAAAATAGGTCCACTTTAAACCTAACCATGCTTACCAAGAAATTTGTATCAATGATTATTTTTTTCATGTCTTGTTAAATTGATATTTATTATTTATATCTTTTGAAAACTAAAACCGCATTGTGGCCTCCAAAGCCAAAAGAATTAGACATTACAGTATTAACATCTTTTTTTCTCGATTCATTTGGTACATAATCAAGGTCACACTCTGGATCCTTAAATTCATAGTTTATTGTTGGGGGGATTGTATTATTTATGATTGTCAAGATTGAGATAACTGCTTCTAGACCACCAGCTGCTCCTATAAGATGGCCTGTCATTGATTTTGTTGAGCTTACTGGGATTTTTTTGGCATTAGGAAACACTTTTTTTATTGCTAGTGTTTCTATTCTATCATTCAAAGAGGTAGATGTTCCGTGTGCATTAATATAATCAATCTGTTCTGGATTTAATTTTGAATTTAACAATGCTCCTCGCATTGCATCTGCTGCACCCTCACCATTTTCACCAGGAGCAGTTAAGTGATAAGCATCGCAATTACAGCTATAACCAATAATTTCTGCATATATTTTTGCATTTCTTTTTAATGCATGTTGTTCTTCTTCTAATATCAAAATTCCTGCACCCTCTCCTAAAACAAAACCGCTTCTGTTTAAATCAAATGGGCGAGAGGCCTTTTTTGGCTGATCATTGTATTCTTTAGTTACTGCCCTCATATTTGTAAATGCTGCTACTCCTATTGGTACAATAGGCGCTTCTGTACCTCCTGTTATCATTAGATCTGCTTCCCCATGTTTTATTTTTAAACAGGATTCACCAATTGCATGAGCACCAGAAGCACATGCTGTTGAAACAGAAAAATTAGGGCCTTCAAGAGAATATTTTATTGCTATAAGTGCTGATGCTGCATTTGACATTAGTTTTGGTATTGTCTTTGGGTTAACTTTATCAGGACCTTTTTTATCTAAAATATTTTGTTGCTCTATTGTTGTTTTAAGACCACCAATTGCTGTTCCAATGATTACACCTATTTTTTCTCCTGATGGGATTTCTAGATTATTAAGAGCTTGTTCTGTTGCTGCCAAGGCATATTGTGAAAATAAATCAAGGTTCCTTATCTCTTTTTTGCTTATTTTATAGTGTTCTGGATTAAAGTCTTTTACTTCTGCTGCAATCTTAACCTCAAAACCAGAACTATCAAATTTTGTTATTTTATCTACACCAGAAACACCATTAACAAGATTCTCCCAAAATTTATTTATATCATTACCTAAGGGAGAAATTACACCCAAACCTGTTACAACCACTCTTCTTTCCATTGCTTATTTTGTAACAGCAAAAGATATTTAAAGGTTTCTGAGTTTTTAAGTTTATGGACAATGTAAGAATTGCTGGAACTGGTTCTTATCTCCCTAAAAATATTGTTAGTAATGAAAAGTTAGAAAAGATAGTTAAGAATTATGATTATAGTAAATCTAATGGTTTTTCTGAGTGGGTGATTAAAGTAACAGGCATTGAACGAAGATACTATGCTGATGAAAATGAAACAACAGAAGAAATGGGTGCTGAAGCTTCTGAAAAGGCATTAAAGGACGCTAATTTGAAAGCGAGTGATATTGACTTAATAATTTTAAATACATTTACACCGGGAAAATTAATACCAAATTCAGCTATTGAAGTAGGGCATTTAATTGGTAATAATAAGATACCTGCTATTACAATAAACCAGGCATGTTCTGGTTTTGTTTATGCAGTAGAGAGCGCGTACCATTATATAAGAAGTGGAGAATACAATAATATCTTAGTTGTTGCAAGTGAAAAATTATCAAGTATTACTGATTATAGCGACCCAAAAACAGCTGTGTTGTTTGGGGATGGTGCTGGCGCCACTGTTTTGCAAAGAAGTGATAAAAAAGGTATATTAGGAATGCCTTACATCGGTGGAAAATATTCTCCTGAACATATTAAGGTAAAAAATACAGGTGTAGATGTAAAAGATATTTTAACAAAGGCTGAAAAAGAGTATGTTAAAAAGGAATACATTAAAATGGGTGGTGGTCCACAGGTATTAAGACAAGCTGTTAATGCTATGGTTGAGTCTGCTAAAATTGCACTTAGAAGAAGCAATTTAGAAATAAAGGGCATTGACTGGCTTTGCCCTCATCAAGCAAATAAAAGAATAATAGACCTTACTGCTGAACACTTGAATATGCCAATAGAAAAAACCCTTATTACAATAGAAGAAGATGGTAATGTATCTGGTGCTTCTAATATTATAACCCTTGATAAAAGTATAAAACAAGGCAAGGTTAAAAGAGGAGATAAAATTTTAATAACTGCTGTTGGTGGGGGTTATACAATGGGTGCTTTTGTTTTTGAATATTAATTTGATTTTAATTTTTCTATAATTTTCTTCATTTTTAATGAGTCCTGCCATGTTACTGGGCTTTCGCAAATTATAGTTATGTCAACCTTTCTTTTAAGTATTTCCTTGGCCAAAGGCAAAAAATCAGCCCTCTCCATAACAAGATGTCTTCTCTCTCCTTTCTCTGTGAATTCTATTCCAGAAAAATGGGAATGAATATGCCTTAAACCAGATAGCTGGTCAAAAACAAATGCATAGTTTATAGAGCCGTTTCTTGCATGCAGATGTGCAAAATCAACGCAAATGTTACATTTGATTTCGTCCCTTAGCTTTAAAATCTCGTTTAAAGAGCCAAACTGTGATTTTTTTCCTGTTGTTTCTGGTGCAAGCACTGTTTTCCATCTGTTTTCTTTGATAATTTCCTGCATTTCAATAATCTCTTTCTTTATTATTTCATAGCATTCCTTATCAGAAAGCTTGCCATAAAACCCTGCATGAAAAACAACATGGCTTGCCTTAAGATAATGAGCTCTTTCGCAGCTGTCCAGAATACGCTTTTTTGATGCCTCAATTTTTTGCTTGTCAGCAGATGCAAGATTTATGTAATATGGTGCATGAACACTAAGGCTGATATCAAGTTTTTCTGCGAGCTTTCCAATTTCTTTTGCAAGCTCATTTCTCATCCTCACACCATATGTAAATTCAACCTCCATTGCATTCAGGCCAATCTTCTTAATATAGCCAAGACCATCCAAAGTGCTTTTCATAGGAGAGCCAGCAGGACCAAGTCTTATCATGTTGTTTCTGCCTCTAAGAATTTCCTTGAAACCTTCACAACTACTGTAGAAAGTATTATGCTGTATATTATAAATGCAAGTATTAAATTTAACAATGGTTCCATTCCAGGTATTTCATAAGTGGCAAGTATAAATACAACAACTGCAACAGCAATCCCCTTTGACACATTTAAAGTCATAAAAATTTTCTCCTTAACTGAATAATTAAGTTTTGAAAAGCAAAGCTGGACTGAGATATATCTTATCACAAGATATATCATAAACAAAAGCATAGATTTTGCAAAAAACAATATATTAAGGGGAAATTTTATTATTATTCCAACAAGTATGAAAACAATTATCTCAAGCGAGTTTGCAAACAAATAGGAAAATTCGTGCAATGCTTCTTTTTCCCTGACATAAACATTACCAAAAAATAATCCAAGGGTTGTTACTGCAAGAACCCCATTTCCCTTAAGGTTTTCTGCAAGTATATAAGTTATAAGGGCAGCAGTGATTAAAGCAAGAGGTGACAAATTCTCTGAATATTTGGTTCTCATTATCTTAAAAACAACTATGCCAACTAAAATACCTGCACCAATACCTGTAACAAACTGCTGCAAAAATGGGCCCATTGTTTCCATAAATTTTGAGAAAAATAACTCTTTACTATAATCTCTGAATAAGTCAAGGATTATGAAAGGTATTAAAACAATTAAAGGAGTATTAATTATTGACTCTATTTTAAGCAGCTCTACTACCCTGTTCTTCGTGTTTTTAAGCATAGTAAGTATAACATCTGGTGCTGTTCCAGACATCAGGGCAGCAAACATCATTGCCAGAAATACATTGTTAATATTAAAAATAAAGTATACGGATGTGGTCAGGAATATGAGGTTAAGTAATAGAAATATTCCTGTCAGATTTAATGCCCTCATTGAGAAAGTATCGAATTCCCTTAGCTTTAGCCTGGAGCTTGCGTCAAAGACTATCATGACCAAGGCAAGTATGCCAACACAAGTGAGGAACAAGGGTGAGAAATTAATTAACGGCTTACCATAATAATCAATATGCCCTATGATTATGCCTGCTATAACCAAAAGAAGTACATTTGATATCTTGATTTTTTCTGAAAAAAGAGTGCATAATATGCCTATAACCATAATAATGGCCAAAGATGTCAGATAAAAAAGTGCATCCATCATATCACCGCTTTTTTAAATAGTTAAAAAGAGATATTTATTAAACTTTTGCTTTAGGGTTTTTCTTCTTGAAAAAATACTGCAATGATTTTTGTTTTTTTGGCTTTAGGATAGTCTTGCTTGCCTTTGCTATTTTTTCCTGTACTAACAATGATTTCAGAAACCTGTTCCTTGTTCTGTTTGTTAGTATATCCTGCTCAAGTGCCTTTGCAAGCCTTTCCGGCCTCTTTAATGATGATTCCTTTACAATATCAACTATGATTTTCTCATTTGATTCTTTTTCCAGTATTCTTTTGACATCGTCCTGCTTTAACAGTTCTCTTATGAATATCTCTCTCGTGCCCTGGTTTAAGACCTTGTTGCCTGTTTCTTTTTTTAACAGCTCTGCAAGGTTATTTGGGTTGGATATCAGCAGGTATTTAATAAGCTGTATTATCCTTACTGTTGTATTTCTGTAATTCTGCTTATCAATATTATCTATAACATCATAAAGTATGTCATCAAATTTCAAAACATTGATTCCCTTTAGATTAATATTTTTATGAGATGTTAATATTAGGGTTTTCTCATAGTTAAAATCTGTTCCTACAAAATCCTTTATGACCTGTTTTACTTTCTTGATAACTGTCTTGTCTTCAAACTTTTTTATATATTCATTTATATCCTTATCAACAAGTGTTGAGCTGATAGAGCAGTTAACCTCTATATGCTCTACTCTCTCAAGCTTTCCATTTGTAAGTTTTATTGCTATAAGATCTATTACCTTGTTTTTGCCAGCATTGATATCATTAATAGTAAAGAAACCTTTTTTATTAAGCCAAAGATTAACTATTTCTTTTTCCGGATTCATAATAAGCACCTCTTTAAGATGGCCACTAAGGCCTGTAAACCCCCCAGTCCTGAATTGAAGCAAAATATTACATAAATCTCAAGAATTCAACTATTTAAATGTTTCTAATTAAGATATTTT
>JAHJQG010000056.1 GCA_018819345.1 Nanobdellota archaeon | reverse complement strand
TATCTCTTTTTCAACAATAGAATCAGGACCAAGTAATATCTTTCCACAGCGCCTGCACTTTGCTCCCTGCCCGTCGTCTTCTGCCCCTTCCATAAAGCCCTGCTCCCAGGGCTCCATTGCATCATCCTCTACAAGGGAATCCCTGCCTTCTTCAGAATAGACTTTTTCAATATCCTCTGATTCAGTTATTTCATCTTTTTTCATATAATCCCCCTATTACTAATTAAAAACATTTGGTATATTAAGCTTTTGGTTTTTGGTACGAAAGCTTTATAAATAATCCATTTTTCCTCTGTAAGATATATAAAATGGTAAAGGAAAGATCAACATCAAAACTAAAGAAAAAGTGGTATCAGATTTTAGCTCCTAAGGAATTTAACGAAGCTTTAATAGGTGAAACACCTTCTTTAGATCCAAGACTTCTTATTGATAAGGTTGTAACAGTTAACATGATGAATCTCACAAGAGATATAAAAAAACAAAACATAATTATGAGATTTAAGGTAACAGGGTTAAAGGAAAACAAGGCACAGACAGAGGTTATTGGCTATCAGATTATACATACATTCATAAAGAGAATAATAAGAAGGGGCAGGGATAATCTCCATGATTCTTTTGTCTGCAAGACATCTGATGAAAAAAATGTAAGATTAAAGCCCTTAATAATAACAGTAAATAAAACAAAAGGCGTTGTTATTAACTCATTGATGAAGGCATTAAGAACCAATTTAACAGAGTATGTCAGAAAAATAACTTACAAGGAACTTGTAAATGAGCTAGTATCCCATAAACTTCAATCTAACTTAAAGAATCCCTTAAGAAAGATATATCCCTTAAGAAGCTTTGAGATAAAAGAAATGATTTTAGAGACTGAAAAAAAGGTTATTGATAAAAAAGAAGTTAAAGAAAAAGTTGAAGTTAAAGAAGAAAGTGATAAAGCAGAAGAAAAGAAACCAGATAAACCTCAATCTGAGGAAAAGAAAGAAGAAACAAAACCAGAAGAAGATAATGTTAAATCAAAAGAAGAGAAACCAAAACAAGAGGAAGATAATTCTAATAAGAAAGAAAAAGAAGTTGAAGAGAAGAAAGAAAACTCTAAAAACACAAAGAAATAAAGGTGATGAATATGCCAAAACCAGTGATAGATTATAAAAAATGCACAAATTGCGGCAATTGCATTGATATCTGCCCAATGCAGGTCTTTGAAAAAGAAAATGATAAGGTTGTTGTTAAAAAACCAGAGGAATGCATTGGATGCAGGGCATGTGAAGTCCAGTGCCCAAAAGGTGCAATTAAGGTAGTTGACTAAAAAGTTATATTTTCAAGGATAGTAATGCTTATATATCACTTTTCATTCTTAGGTATAAGGGGGTTTTGTGAAATGGTTCTAATAGGGGGAGATAATGAAGAGTATAATATTAACTGGCGTGGTATATTTAACAAAATAGGTATAAAACTTAAAACACCCTTCTATTTTTATGAAGAAGGAAAATTAAAAAAAGATCTGAAACAAAGATTAAAGGAAAAAGGTTTTCCTGATGAAAATACTATGGCTATTGTCAAGAGTTTTTCTGTTGCTGCATATATTCATAGAGGAGAAAAAAGAAAATCAAGAAAAGATTACATAGAACACCCATATAAGACAGCATTGGGATTTATAGATTTGGATGTTAGAGATGGCGATAAACTTGAAAATATTCTTACTATGTTAATTATGGGAGGCTTTTTACATGATTCTGATGAAACCTTAATGAATGATAATAAAGGAAAAACCAAAGAAGAGTGTCTAGAATATATTATTAAAAAATATAATGGAAGATTTTCTCCACATTCAAAACATATAGAACAAGATATAAGTGATTTAACAGAGATTGGTAAGGATTATGTTGCTTATATGGAAGGTATGAAAGATAATATTAATGCACTTTTAATAAAAAGTGTTGATAATAGAGCTAATTTATTGGAATTAAAAAGTTATTCACCTGAGGAAAAATTAGTTCCAACATTCAAAGGAATTCTAGTAAATAACACTTTAAAATATCATATTAACGAAAAGAAGAAGCAAATGGGTAAAAATTATTTAGAAATAACAAAAAAAGTTATAGGAGATTCAGGTGATTATGCAATTATGGTTTTAAATGATATAACCAAAGATATACTTGATAAATACAAAAATGATCAAGAATTTAAAAAGGAGCTAGCAACGATAGATCGTTATAAAACTGATTATGTAAGATGGAGTACAGTTACAGAAAAAAGTAAAAGAGGAAAGGGGGCTGGTATCTTTGATGGTATTTTATTAGATTTTATTAATATAATTAGAGGAAGAAGTAATATAGAAAAGTATTTTAAGGAATATGGGGGCAAGGAAAAAGATAAAGAAATATATAAAATAGCTTCCTTTTTAAAAAGAGAATATTCTAAACTATTAAAGGGTGGATTTTATATTAAGGGATTGGAGCCAGATAACCTCAAAAAATTTGAAGAAAAAATTAAAGAACCAAAAAAT
Source organism: Nanobdellota archaeon (assembly GCA_018819345.1). Lineage (GTDB taxonomy): Archaea > Nanobdellota > Nanobdellia > Woesearchaeales > CG1-02-33-12 > CG1-02-33-12. The sequence continues at coordinate 16,131 of JAHJQG010000056.1, read as the reverse complement.
AAAGGATATAAGCCAGAAGAATTGGTTTATCATGTTTCTTAACTATTAAGTAGTTTAAATAGAAAGATTTATATATAAAATCAACAAAGTTATTATGATATGGGTAAAAAAGATAAAAAGAAAAAACCAGAAATTCATATTGAAGGGATTTTAAGTAAATTAAGCAGGTGTAAGAATCTTAGTAATAAAGGGATTGAAAGGCATATAAACAGGTTAACTAAGGTAGGAAAGAGTAGTTTAAAGAATCAATGGGAAGGTTATTTAAATGATTTACTAAAAAAAGGATTAGATGAGTTAAATGAGTCAAAAGATTCAAATTCTATGGATTCAATTTATAAGAATTCAAATAAGGATTTTAAAAACTTAAAAGTAACTTTGGGTACATTATATGAAGATAATAAGTTTTATTCTGCACAATTAAATAATGCCAAAAATAAACTAAGAGAAAAATTAGAAGATAGAAGAGAAGAAATAAAAAGTGAATATATAAATGAATGTACTGAAAAAGTTAATAAATTAATTAAGGAAATAAATAATATACATGGAGTAGATGATACAAAAAGTGTAGAAGAAATTGATAGGATTATAAATGAGTACAGTGGAATAAAAGAGGTAGAGAAAACAGATTATAGAAATAATGAAGGAAAAGTAAAAGACAGTGAATTTAGAAAATTAAAAAAGCTTTTACAAAGGGCAGAGAATATTGCTAAAGATATAAAGAAATATGATAAAGGAATATATAGAGAACTTATTAATAAAATTAATAAGAGTATAAAGAGTCCAAATTTTTATAGTATAATTTGTACATATAATTTAAAAAAAGAGGAGAAACAATTCGAAGAAACCGAAGAAAAAAAGGAAAGTTTAGATTTGCCTGAACAAATAGAGATTTCTAAATCTTTAAATAATGAGATTTTTATTGGAATAGGTCATCATTGTTTTTCTTTAGAAAGAATTTGTAGTTATATTCCAAATGTAGGATATAAGGATTTAAAGGAAGAGAATATTGAAAAAGCATTGAATATAATTAACCCATTATTATATTGTCTAGCTGAAAAAATATATAAAGATATTAGAGATAAAGGGTTTATAAAACAAAATTTATCTTCTTGAGACTAATAAAACATAACTGATTTTTCTAATATTAAAGTTTCATAAAGTCCAAGAAATGAGATATCTATATACTAAGAATACAGATAGCCCCGCACGGATTATGTATGTTCTATGGTAACTTTTTGGGACTAGTTATTTTAAGCCAAATAAAATATTTAAGTATTAGTTTTCTTTCGGTAGATATTTTAAGATTTGATTGATTACTTCCGTCATATTTTTACCAGAAGTTTCAATCTCAATTCCTACTTCCATTTTTGATACTAACTCATAAACTTCTTCTATTGCTTTTTTAGTCATAGGTTTCTTTCTTGTTTTATTCCGTTCAAGGCATTCTTTAAGCGGAGATTTAAGTGAGAAAATATAATATTTAAATGGAAGATTTTTTTTAAGATGTTTAATTTGTTCTTTTCGATAAAAACAACCATCAAATATAACGATATTGTTATTTTTTAATTTTTCTATAGCTTGAGGAATAATTAATTCATTGGCTTTTACAAAATTTTCTGCAGGGATACCATCACCAACAATAGAATCTAGCTTGTTTTTTCTCATTATTTCATCAAAAGAAAAATGGTATCCACTAAGAACTTCTGCTAATTTTTCTGCAATTGTTGATTTTCCTATTCCAGCAGGTCCTCTGATTATAATGAAATAACTCATAAATAAATTAAAAGATTGATTAGCTATATAAATTTTGGCAAAAAACATATTTTCCGTTAAATTTATAAATGATAGTCACTACCTTATAATAAATACAAACCAATTTAAGGTGTATTAAATGAGTATTGATGAAAAAGTTACAATTGAGCTTAAAGCATCTTTGTTATCTAGAGGAATAAATTTTGATATAGATTTATTTGCTGATTATACTAGAGAATTTTATGATAATCAGTTTGTTTATGGACAAACAAGTAAAGGAGTAGCTCCAAAACATCGTTTTCCCCAAGTTCTTCTCCTAGGAGAGGATATTATCACTGCTTTGCTTCGTAGAGAGGGTTCTCCATGGAATCTGAAAATTGAAGATAATCGTGTTAATTTGTATCTTAACAATCACTATGTTAGGGAAGTTCATTTACCTGAAAAGCCAGCCTATTTTGATAAACAATTAAGTGATGGCACTCTGAGCCAGGATATAATTGCAGTTGCCGGAGAAGATACTCCTGGTTTTTTCTTTTATCCTGACTGTTATTATTTTTCTGAAGGAAAGCCCTGCGGATTTTGTTCAATGAAAGGAACAAGAAAGAGTGTTGGTAAGCACATGGTATCTGATTTTATCGAAGAACAGATTGTTGAAGCAACAAAACTTTTTCAGAACACAAAATGGAGAGATATTCCATTAATATCAATTACTATGGGAACTTGCAGAACTGATGAAGAAACTAGAGAATGTGTAATAAAACCCATAAAAACAATATATGATGCACTAGACCCTAAAATTCCTATCCACATTCTAGCACATCCTCCACAGGACTTTAAATTAATTGATGAATTTAAGGAAGCAGGCGTGACATCAATAGCTTTTAATCTTGAGGTGTTTGATAGAGATTTATTTGAAAAAATCTGCCCAGGTAAACACCACTTTTATGGTTATGACAAATGGATAGAATCACTTGATTATGCAAGAAAAGTATTTGGTGATTACAACGTATATTGTGGTTTAGTTTGGGGATTAGAACCTCCTAAAAGTACTATTAGGGGTAATGAGTATATGGTGAACAGAGGAATAGGAATTGCTTCTAATGTGTTTCATGCGGATCCTAAATCAGTTTTAGGGAAATATCCTCATCCCTCAGAAGAGGACATACTTAGAATAGCAAGAGCCCAATCCCAACTTTATGTTGAAAATCCCCAACTAGGAACTATCTTTTCAGTCAGTATGAGAAGCACCCTAGACTGGGAGATTCACAGAGGATATCTTAGAAAATGAAATTATATATTGATTGTGTAGGTTGTGAACAAAGGCAATTGGATACACAAAGAATAATGAATTATTCGCAAAGGAATAGAATTGATCTTGTTAATTCTCCAAGTATCTCTGATTATGCAATTATAGTAACATGTGCTGTTGATTCTTCTACAGAAAAAGCATCTTTATCTAAGATTAAACAAATATCAAGAGAGCTGTCTGGTAAAGGTAAGCTAATTATAGGTGGATGTCTTCCTTCAATAAGTCCTAAAGAATTAACACAATATGATGTTTATCATACTTTTTCACCAAGAAATATGAAAACTCTTGACTCTATTTTTCAGAGCAAATATCCAATGTCAAGCATCAAAATACCTAGTCGGTCTGTTTTTGATTCTAAGAGAAAATATGGAGAAGGATTAACTTTCAAGGAAGAATATGATTCAGCAAAACATGGATTTAAAGTAGTTATTAATCAAGGTTGTCTTGGTAGTTGCTCTTATTGTGCGATAAGATATGCTACAGGAAAACTTGCTAGTAGACCTCTTGAAGATGTTGTTGAACAAGTTAAAGATGGGATAACACAAGGAGAAGAAACTGTCATGTTAATGGGAGGGGATACTGGAGCCTATGGAAGAGATATTGGAATTAAATTTCCTGCTTTGTTGAAAGAATTAATCTCTTTGCATGAATATAAATTATATATCCATGATTTTGGAGTTAATTGGCTTATTAGAGATTTTGAAGAGCACCTAGAAGTTTTAGAACAAAATAAAAATAATCCAAGAATAAGAGTTATTAATTTCCCAATTCAATCTGGTAGTGACAGAGTATTAAAATTGATGAGAAGAGCATACAAGTCTGATGAGGTGAGAAGAACTTTAACAAAGGTTAAAGATAGTTATCCATCATTAGGTATTGGAACTCATGTTATAATAGGGTTTCCATCTGAAACAGAGACGGATTTTATATCAACATTAAGACTGCTAGAAAATATTGATTTTGACTTCATAACTTGTTTTCCCTATTCTGAGCATGAATTAACAGACTCAGCAAGTATCCCTGATAAGATTGGTGATGATACAATTGAAAAAAGACTGGAAAAAATATCTGAAACATTGGGAAACAAAGTCAAAATAATAAGGTAAAGATAAAATGGCACTCTTAGGTATTATCCAAGGATTCAAGGCTTCTCATGGAAGCAGGACAATAAAGACCCATAAATTCAAGGTTGAGATTACTTTAGAAGGTAAAATTCCAAATGGGTTTGTAGGTGGAATTGATTATGATGAGCCCAAAAAAGAGATAGAAAAAGTTTTATCTTCTCTAGAAGGTAAGTATCTAGATGACATTGTGGGTAGAGCAACTAATGAGAACATTGCACAGTATGTATTTTATCAGCTAAGGGAAATCCCTCTTCATTCTTTAACAATTTCTGAAGGAGAAGAACAATATGTTAGAATTTTCTCTTCTGATATAAATTTTGAAGATTATCCAGCACAACTTCATTTCAATAAAGGGCAAAGTTTTCTTCTGAGAGAAAAACCAGAACTAGCAATTGAGGAATTAGACCAAGCAATAGATCTAAAAGAAGATTTTGCAGAAGCATATAATCTAAGAGGAAGATGTAAAAAATATTTGGGGAGCTATGATCTTGCTCTTCAAGGTTATCTTAAAGCAATTGAAATAAATCCTAAATTTGGAGAAGCATACAGGAATTTAGGTAACGCTTATTATTATTTAGATGAATTAAACTTAATGATTCCGGCATTTACAAAAGCCATAAAACTTATGCCTGATTCTGCTCTTGCATTCAATAATAGGGGTTTTGCTTACCAGCAATTAAAGAAATGGGAGTTGGCTTTAGTTGATCATAATAAGGCTATTGAATTAGATCCTAATTATGAAGAAGCTTATAGAGATCGTGCAGCTGTATACGATGTTTTAGGAAAAAAAGAACTTGCCGAAAAAGATTACGCAAGAGCAAAAGAACTTAGGGAATCTGGAAATGATACATTTGCTGGCATTAAAATGTATGGCTAGAGAAGATAATATGACACCAAAACTTTACTATGGAATTCCGGCATATAACGAGGAAGAAAATTTGCCCAGTTGTCTTCGTTCATTAGCAGGACAGGACATAGATCTGGATTTAGAAACCATCGTTTGTTTAAATGGATGTACTGACAAGACTGAAGAAGTTGTTGACGAAGCTAAAGAAAAACACCCAAAATTGAATATCAGAACAATTTACAGTGAGAAAGGAATATCTTATGCACAAAATGCGATTGTTAGAAATATAGAAAATAGAAAAGCTCCAATAGTTTTTGTTGATGCTGATATTACTTTGGATAGAAAGTGTGTTGGTATTCTATATGAAGAAATGAATAGGCTTGATCAATTAATTGTTATTGGAGGTTGGCCTGTTCCTCATAGACCAAAAAAGATGTCTTCTTGGGAAAGATTTCTTTATAAGATATTACACATGAGGGCATTTTATCCAGAGTCTGAGATTTCAAAACATAATGTTTCTAAATTTAAGAATTATGTAAGAGAAAATCCTCAACCAGTAACAGATCCAGATTTTGAAATACGCTCTAAAATCTACTTTCATGGGCGTACATTTATGATGAGAAATGCAGATTTTTTTGAGATGCCAGAAGATAAAAATGTTGCTGATGATACCTATCTTCCAAATATGATTCACACAAAATATGGACCAGGAACCATAAGAACAAGATTTGATGCGTTAGTGTATTATAAGCCATATCTATCATTACGGGAACATTACAAAGCATATAGAAGAATATTTTGGGATTTGGATAATATAGATAAGAAAGGACAATTTAAGGAATCAAGAAGAATGGAAGAAACTAGATTAGATTGGAATTACATCTTTTCAAAAGGGCCTCTTGTAACTCTTGAGTTCTTAGCATATGCAGCAATATCATTTATGGAAGAGAATGTACTTTATGGGTTATTACCTAAAAAAAGTATATCTGAAGTGTGGCAATATGAAAAAAAGTGAGGAAATTTAAATGAGAAGTGATATAGTCAAACTGGCATTTGTGGGAACAGGGAATATAGCAGAGCAACATATGAAATACTTAAAGGAGTTTACAGATGTTAAAATTGTTGGTCTTTATGATATCAATGAAGAAACTTTGTTGAAAGGGAAACGTCAATTTGGAGGAGATGCATACAAATCAATTGATCAAATGCTGGATAATTCATGTCCAGATGCTGTATATATTTGTCTTCCCCCATTTGCACATGGTAAAGCTGAATTTGCTTGCATAGAGCGAGGCATCCATTTTTTAGTTGAAAAACCTTTATCTAATGACCTAAATTTAGCCGAAAAAATTGCTAATGAGGTTAGTGCTTCAGAAATAATTACCTGCTCTGCTTACATGAATCGATACCGTAGGGGGGTTAACGAAGCTAAAAAGCTTTTAGCGAAATATCCAATATCTTTGGTTTACGGTGGATGGTTATTTGATACGCCTAATAATCACCCATGGATTACTCAGAAGAAACTATCTGGGGGTCAGCTGTTAGAGCAAACAACCCATTTATTTGATTTAGTACGTTATCTATGTGGTGAGGTTTTAAGTGTTCATTGTTATGGTTCCAAGTTAATTGTTCCTCAAACAAACAGATATGATGTAGAAGACGCAACTGTTGTATCTATGCAACTACAATCTGGAGCAGTTGCAAATATACAGAGCTCATGGTCTGTTGGATTTGATAAGTATATATATTTAAATCTATTTGGTCCAGACATACAGGTTGAATTCAGAAATTGGGAATTTGACACTAGAATAAAATCTCGAGGAACTACAGTTCCTTTTGAAATTCCAGGTGAAAAAGATATTTTTGCCATAGAGAGTCGAGCATTTTTAGATGCTGTTAAACAAAATGATCCTACAAAAATACTTTGTGATTATGTAAATGGAGTTCGAAGTTTAAAGGTTAGTTTTGCTGCTAACAAAAGTCTTAAAACAGGCAATTCAATACAATTAGATTCACTTGACACAACTGAATATACTCGGAGGTAGAATAAGATGCAGTACATTGCAAAAAACATGATTCCAGGACCTATTGAAATTGTTAGGGGTAAGGGAATTAAAGTGTATGATCAAGAGGGTAGGGAATATTTAGACCTAACTTCTCAGACGCTCTGTCTCAATTTAGGACATGGACATCCGGTTATCTTGGATGCTGTTAGAGAATTACTAAATGCAGATGGTTTCACTTATTATGTTTCACCACGTTTCAAGAATAGGAAAGTAGCAGAACTTGCGGAAAAACTGGTTGAATTAGCACCAAAGGGCCTAAACAAAGTTAATTTACATTTATGCAATGGTAGTGACGCAACAGAGGATGGTTTAAAAAGAGCTAGAAAGTATCATAGGGACAATGGTAAGAAGAAGATAGTCTCTCTCAAAGGAAGTTATTTAGGGGCTTCATCTGAAACCATAAGTGCTTCAGGTGGGAATATATGGCAAGAACCATGTTTAGGCGGGTCTGGTGATTATATATACATAGACCCTATTGAGCCATACAGAAAACCAGCAGGCATGACTCTTGAAGACTATACAAAAGCTAAAATTTCTGAATTTGAGAACCTTGTAAAAAGAAGGAATGATATTGCAGGAATTATTATGGAAATAGTGCCTTTTAATGCTGGCATACTGGTTCCACCACGTGATTATATGAAAGGGATAGAGAAAGTTTGCAATGAAAATGATATAGCTATGATAGTAGATGAAATTCAGACTGGATTTGGATGGTGCGGCGATATTCTCGCTTCAAATATATATAAAATCCGACCAGATATAATTGCTTTAGCAAAGGGCATGACCTCAGGATTTCCTGCTTTAGCAGCAACAGTATTTAAAGAAAAATATGATGTTCTGAACCCAGGTACATCAGAGTACACTTTTGGTGCTCAAACATTAGGGAGTGCTGTCGCTCTAGCAAATATTAATTATCTTACTACATCAGGAATATTGGATACAATTCCTGAAAAACATGAGAGATTTATGTCTCACTTAAAAAGAATGAAAGAAAAATATCCTTTTGTTGGAGATGTTAGAGGGTTGGGTCTTCTCTTAGGTGTAGAATTTATTCATGAGGATGGTAGTCCTGATAAAGAAATTGGGATTGATGTTTTCCATGCTTGTATTGAGAGGAGATTATTCATCAACATTCCTACGACATTTCCAGGGTATCATAGTGCAATTAGTATTAAGCCTCCAATAATAATTACTCCAAAAGAGATTGATGAAAGTATGGGGCGGTTAGATGAAGCTCTGCAATCTTGTATGCGTTAGAAATTGGGTCTTTGTTCATAGTTTACGGCTCAGAACAAGAGCGTTTCCAGGCACACCTCTGTACATATCTTTTATGTATCCCGCAACCAAAAAACTATTTTTCTTGTAAAATCTTATTGCATTATTTTTTGTCTTCCCAGTTTTTAGGAAAATTATTCTAGCACCTCGTTTCTCCGCCCGACTCACCACGGCATCGAGAAGTTTCGTACCAACACCATGCTTCTGCTTATCTGGTCGCACAAAAATAAAATTTATATATACTGAATTGTTCCATTCATCGTAGCTGAAAACTACATAACCTATGGCTTCCTTTTTATCCTCAGCAACTAAAATTGTAGAATATTCATCATCCAAATATTTCTTAAGGTACTTTTGATTTAGTATTTTATCTTTTTCTGAATGTACTGTTCCTTCAGAAGCCATTTTAATGTTGGCACAAGTTATTATGTCTGTATGTCCTGCCTTTCTTATTCTCATTTGAACCCCCAATAGTATTAAAAGCAAACTCTTAGATTCTTTTAGAAACAACTATTAATTCTTTTGCATTTGGTTCAATTATGTACTTGTATTATGGTATTATCATTTTTATTAATATAAAATTTAGCCCCGCACGGATTCGAACCGTGGTCACAAGGTCCAGGGCCTTGTATGATTGGACTAAACCAAATAATTGGTTTAATTGGCCACTACACTACGGGGCTGTAAACAAGAGGAAAAGGCCTGTTTTTAAAAAGTTTTCCAAAAGCATTAAATATCCTGATATTTTCTATGTTGATATGAGAAAAATAGGAGATGGGGCAGAGGCAGTAATCTATCTTGATAAAAGTATTGTCATAAAAGACAGAATAAAAAAAGGATATAGATTAAAGCAGATAGATGAAAAACTAAGAAAATTCAGGACAAGAAGAGAAACAAAAGTCCTTGAAAAGCTTCATGCAATTGATTTTCCAATACCAAAACTGATTCTTTCAGATGACAAAAAGATGCTCATAAAAATGGAATTCCTTAAAGGAAAAAAACTGAGAGATGCTTTAAATAAGAATAATTGTGTAAAACTATGCAAGGAATTAGGAAAGAAAATAGCAATTCTGCATAAAAATAATATTATTCACGGCGACTTAACAACCTCAAACATGATAGTCAATAAAGAAATTTATTTCATTGACTTTGGCCTCAGCTTTTTCTCAGATAAAACAGAGGATAAGGCTGTTGATATTCACCTTTTAAGGCAGGCCTTAGAATCAAAGCATCATGAAATCTTTAAAAATGCCTTCAAAGCAGTCTTATCTGGATATAAAATAAAAAACCCTGATTACAACATCATAATTAAAAGGCTTGAAAAAGTAGAAGCAAGGGGAAGATACAAAGGAAAATCTTAAAATCAAAAGGTTTTTATAGTGAAAATCAAAATAATAATAAAAAAATGGGTGTTATTTCAAATACACTAAAAAAAATTAGTGGAAAAAAGCTTGGAAAAATAGAAAAAAAGTGGGTGTTTGACGCTTCTTCTTCTATATCATCAAGCCCAATAGCTGCAGAAATAACCAAGGGGCAGGTAGGAATTGCATTTGGCACACAGGATGGAAAGGTATATATGCTCGGTGACAATGCAAAAATAAAATGGTTTTATTCAATCCAGGAAAAGATTGATGAAATACAAAAGATGTTTCTAGATGAAGAAACTGCAAAAAGCATTTATGCCCCACCAACACTTGCTGATATAAATAAAGATGGCAAGAAAGAGGTTCTTTTTGGATGTGATCTTGGAAAATTCTATGCCCTAGATTCATCAGGAAAGCTTTTATGGGATTTTAAGACACAGGGAGAAATAAGGTCATCTGCTCTTGTGCAAGATAATATGATTATATTTGGCTCTAATGACAAATATCTTTATGCCCTGAATGCAAAGGGAAAAGTTTTATGGAAATTTAAGGCAGAATCAGGAATTGAATCAGGCCCAGCTATTTTAAAATCTAAAAAAACACAGATAATCTTTGGCTCTAATGATGGCAAGATTTATTCCCTGGATACAAAAGGGAAGTTGTTATGGCAATTCAGGACAAAAGGGAAGATAACAGCTAAACCAGCAATAGGGGATATTTATGCTAATAAAAAAAACTATATTGTTATTGGCTCTGCTGATAATAATATTTATGTATTAGATGAAAATGGCAAACTTGAATGGCTATATGAAACAGAAGGCAGAATATGCTCAGAAGCCTGCTTAGTTGATATCAACAATGACAAAAAGCTTGAGATAATCTTTGGCTCATGTGATGATAATATATACTGCCTGTCATGCAAGGGTAGCAAGATATGGAGTTATGAAACAGATTTTTGGGTTGTTGCAAGCCCACTGGTAATTGATATTGATAATGACGGCAAACTAGAGGTTATTGCTGGTTCTTATGACAACTCTGTTTATATTCTAGATGGTGAAGGAACATTCCTTCTTGATTATATGCCTGGAGTTTCAGGAATAACCCAACAGCCAAGCCACTATAATGATTTGATAACAGCAGAACCAGGGGAATATGTCGGAAAAAAACTCTGGCAGTACAAGACAGAGGGAATGATAATTGGCTCTACATTTATTACAAACAGTAAAAAACAAAAAGAGATTATTATTGGAATAAAGGAAGGAAAGTTAGATAGCCTCACTTATAAAAAAGATTAGTTGGAGGGAAAAATGGTTAAGGAATTGAGAAAAAATGAAGAGTTAAAGAGAATTAAGCTTTACATAGATGGTTTTGATGAGCAACTGCAGGGCGGTATCCCAGAGGGATATGTAACCCTGATTTGCGGTACTGCTGGAACAATGAAAACCAGTATAGCGTTTAATGTGCTATATAATGGGGCACTGGAAGGAAAAACAGGATTATATGTTTCTCTTGAGCAGTCAGCTAAATCCTTATTAGAGCATGCAGAAAAAATGGGTTATGATCTTTCAAAGATTAACCTTATTGTTATGTCAGATATATCAAAATTAAAAGAAAATATCCAAGATATTAAATCCTCAAAAGGCGGTTCATTGCTTATCTCAGATTTAGGTGCTATAAGAAAGCAAATAAAGGGAACAAAGATAGGACCTAGTGGTGACTGGCTGAATGTTATAAAGAACATAATAAAAAAGCTTAAAGCAGAGGCAAAATGTGATTTATTTGTTCTTGATTCTTTATCTGCGCTATATGTTTTGTCAAGCTTTGATGATCCAAGGACAAAGCTGTTTTATATATTTGAGTTTTTAAGGGATGTTGGATTAACAACTTTTCTGGTTTCTGAGATGCCCATTAACAAAAGCAAGTATAGTGAGTATGAAGTAGAGGATTATCTGGCAGATGGAATAATTCTTTCGCAACAGACAGAGAAGTTCAGAAAGGTTATAAGGGAGATATCAATTGTTAAGATGAGGGCAACTGACTGCAACACAGATGTTTTTACCCTGGAATACAAAAATAAGAAATTCTATGCCCTGCAGGGAGGAAAGCCTCCTTTGATATAATTTTCGAAAACAATAAATAGTTGTATATAATTTATATTCTTATGGCTAGAATAACCCTTGATATTAAAAAATCCATTGAGCAGAATGCTGCTGTTTATTTTGAAAAATCAAAGAAATCAAGGAAAAAACTTGAAGGAGCAAAGAAGGCTTTAAAAAAAATTCAGGAAAAACTAAATTTGTTAAATGAAAAAAAGAAAAAAATAGTTTTAACTGAAAAAAGAGCAGAAAAACCAGTTAGAAAAAAAGAATGGTATGAAAAATTCAGGTGGTTCTTCAGCTCAGAGGGCTTTCTATGCATTGGAGGAAGGGATGCTACAACCAATGATATTATAATAAAAAAATATACTGATAAGGAAGATATTGTTTTTCATACAGACATGGCAGGCTCACCTTTTTTTGTTATAAAAGCAAATAATAAGAAAATAAGCCCAAAAACAATGGAAGAAGCAGCCCAGGCAACAGCATCTTACAGCAGGGCATGGCGTTTGGGCTTGTCAAGCCTTGATGTTTTTTATGTAAAGCCAGAGCAACTAACAAAGGAGGCGCGTTCAGGAGAATACCTTGGAAAAGGTGCTTTTATGGTAAAGGGCAAGACAAACTATATATATCCTATGTTAGAGATAGCAATTGGCATTAAAGAAAACAGAATAATCGGCGGCCCTGTTAATGCTGTAAAAGCTAATTCTGACAAATTTATTGTTTTAAAACAGGGAAAGGAAAAAACAAGCGAAATTGCAAAAAAAATTAAAAACATGATTGGTGGAAGCATTGATGAAATAACCTTGTTTATTCCTGCAGGAGGCTCAAGAATTCAAAAAACAAAATGAGATACCTTACAAAAAAAGACATTAAGTTGCCAAAAAGAAAACCAGAAAGCCACAAAGGTGATAATGGCAGGCTTTTGATTATAGGCGGGTCTGTTGATTATATTGGTGCTGTTATGCTTGCAGGCATGGCAGCTTTCAGGTGTGGCATTGATATAGTTACAATAGCTGCTCCAGAAAAAGTTTCCTGGGCAATAAATACTTTTAGCCCTGACTTTATAACAAAGAAATTCAAGGGAGAGTTTTTTAGAGTTGAACAAGCTAATAAGATAATAGAATTAAGCAATGATTTTGATTCAGTTCTTATTGGCAATGGCATGGGAATAAGAAAGCAAACATTAAGGTTTTCTCAAAAGATAATAAAAAACATAAAAAAGCCAAAAGTCATTGACGCTGATGCAATCAAGGCATTAGGATTTGAGGTTAATAATTCAATAATCACGCCCCATGAAAATGAACTAAAGATATTTTTAGAGAATAATTTGAAGAATAAAAAAAAGGTTTTAAAAGAGATTTTTAATAAAAAAATAAACCCTGAAAAAAGGGCAAAAAACATACAATCTGCTTTAAAGGATTTTCTTGAAAAAAATAATGTTATCTTATTAAAAGGAAAAATAGATATTATTATTTCAAAAGACAAAATTAAGTTTAACAAAACAGGAAATGCAGGAATGAGTGTTGCAGGCACAGGTGATGTCCTGGCTGGCTTGACTGCAGGCTTTTTAGCACAAACAAAAAATCTCTTTGATTCAGCATGCTCTGCTGCTTTTATAAATGGAATTATTGGAGACTATCTCTTAAAGAAAAAAGGATATGGTTTCATTGCCAGTGATTTTATAGATTACATCCCTTTGTTTATAAAAAACTAAATAAAAAGATTTAAATATTAAATAAAAAAGTTTTTATTAAAAAAGAGGTAAAAGATGGCTATAGGTATATTTGTTGAGTTAAGCGTTATTATTATTATTGCAGTTGCTGTTGGATGGATAATGCGATTGTTAAGACAGCCGCTGGTTATAGGCTATATTCTAACTGGCATTATAGTAAGCCCTTATTTTCTCAATATAGTTAGTTCTACAGAGGCTATTGCAACTTTTGCGCATATAGGTATAGCTTTTCTTTTGTTTGTGGTTGGGTTAAACTTAAATCCAAGAATAATAAAGGATGTAGGCAAGGTTTCTTTAATTACAGGGGTTGGTCAAGTTATATTTACTTCTGTAATTGGGTTTTTCATAGGCAGGTTGTTAGGCTTTTCTACAATAGTTTCAATGTATATTGCCATTGCCCTGACATTTAGCAGCACCATAATAATAATGAAACTTTTATCAGATAAGGGAGACCTGGAAACCCTGTATGGAAGGATTGCTATTGGTTTTTTAATTGTTCAGGATTTGATTGTAATACTCATTTTGATGGTTATTGCATCAATCCCTGCTGGAATAAGTTTTACTGCTTTGATTTTTGGAACAATCTTAAAAGGATTTGGTTTGTTAGTGTTATTATTCTTGATAGGTATTTACATACTGCCGCTTATAACTAAGGCTATTGCGAAGTCCCAGGAACTTTTATTATTGTTTTCCATTGGCTGGTGTTTGGCACTGGCTTCTTTTTTCTATTATTTGAATTTTTCAATGGAAATAGGAGCATTACTTGCAGGTGTTACCCTGGCTATGTCTCCATACCGCTATGAAATCAGTTCTAAAATGAAGCCATTGCGTGATTTTTTTATTATTCTGTTTTTTATATTGCTGGGCTCTCAAATGGTCTTTGCAAATATAAGCCAATATATAATTCCCATACTAATCTTTTCGGCATTCATACTTATCGGGAACCCACTAATAGTGATGGTATTAATGGGCTTGCTTGGCTATACCAAAAGAAATAGTTTTTTAGCTGGATTAACTGTAGCCCAAATAAGTGAATTTTCTTTAATTCTTATTGCATTAGGAGTTAGTGTAGGGCACCTGACAAATGAGATTTTATCTTTTGTGACTATTATTGGTTTAATAACTATCGCTGGCTCTACTTACATGATAATTTATGCAAGTAAAATATACCCTTATTTATCAAAATACCTTGGAATATTTGAAAGAAAAGGTAAAAAAGTTGATGAACACAGGTATCATAAAGATGAAATTTATGATATTGTTCTTTTTGGGTATAACAGGATTGGATACAGCATTGTTAAAACAGTCCAGAAAATGAAAAAGAGCCTGTTAATAGTTGATTTTAACCCGGATGTTATAAAAAGGTTAATAGCAAGAAAGGTTCCATGCATTTATGGCGATGTTGCTGATTCAGAGATTCTTGGAAGATTGGGATTGGATAAGGCAGAGATGGTTATATCAACTGTTCCAGAAGAGCAGGATAACCTTCTTTTAATAAAGAAAACCAAGGATGTTAATAAAAAGGCACTTATATTTGTAACAGCAAACCAGGTTGATGAAGCCCTAACACTATATGATGCTGGAGCAGATTATGTTATATTGCCGCATTTGCTTGGAGGAGACCATGTCTCAATTCTTCTGGAAGATTTTACAGGAGATATAAATAAAATTCTTGAAACAAAATTAAAACACATAGATGAGCTGCAACGAAGAAGAAAACTTGGCAGGGAACATCCAATGAATCTTGACCATAATGCATAAAAATGTTTAGTGATAATAAATTAAAGGAAAAAGCAAAAACACTTGAGCCAGTTATAAGAATTGGTAAGAATGGTCTGACAGAAAGCACAATAAGGGAGATTAAAAAACAGCTTAACAAAAAAAAGCTTATTAAGGTAAAACTTCTAAAAGCATTTATCAATAACAGGAATAAAAGAGAAGTTGCAAAAGAGATTGCCCAGAAAACAAACTCACAACTTATTGACTTGGTTGGATTTGTTATAGTTTTATGGAAAGATTAAACTAAGTTGCTTATCCGCAGTTCATTCCGTTCAAGGTTGCTTTTTTTGAGCCAAAGCAATAAATTCCATTAACTGGAATAATTGTCTCGTCCTCGTCCTCAAAATAGACAAGGAAGTTCTTAGTTATGCCTAGTTCTTTCTTTAGCTCATTGTAGTCTGTGCTCATAAAGCTGTTTAATGCCTGCTCATTAACCTCATCCCCAACAACAATAAAATCAATGATTTTCTCTGCCTCTGAGTTCATTTTGTATTTGTTGTAAAAGGCTGAGACAAAGAAAATAATAACTAAAACAGCAAGGACAGCAATTAAGAACTTTGCTTTACTGCTTTTTTGCTTTTTTGGTGGAGGAGCTATTGGTATTCTCTTTACTGCCTTTTTTGGTTTTGAATTTTTTCTTTTTTTCTTTTTAGCCATTTTCACTCAAACATGTCAATTATCATTCTGGCAAACTGGCCCTTGTAAAAGACAATCCTTGTAATTCTGACAATATTATCTGACTCTGGAAGGATGATGTTTTTTCCGCTAAGCTTTGTGTGTTTAT
>JAHJQG010000055.1 GCA_018819345.1 Nanobdellota archaeon | reverse complement strand
ATTTTATAGTGGTTATAATTATCTTTATTTCTAATGCTTCAGCGATATTGCAAACTTAAGAAATAAATACCTTCTCTTTCTATGATATCAAATCTTTTATTTTACAAGTAGTGAATTATTGTTCAGAGATATTGTTTTTGCTTTTTATTGTTATTTAAAAACAATGTTTTTAGTTATATCAATAATTTCTTTACAAGATTTTATTAAATCATTAATCTTTGTTTTATCTTCAACAGAAATCTCTACACCATATGTATAATCTTCCCTCATATCAATAACTTTATTTTCTTGGATTTCTTCCATTTCTTCGTATTTTAACATGTCAATAAACTTGGTGTCAATATCTATTTTACCTTCTTCTTTTAAATGTTCCATTAAAGCAATAGTACAGGTTTGGTTTCTAGATTCGTAACCAAACTTAACAGCTATTGCTAGAAAGCACTGATAAATGCAATAAAAGCCAGCGGAGATTGACCAATCTGAAAACCCAGTTTCTTTGAAGCGAGTTATAGCATTAAAATTATGCTCTGCTTTAGCAAGGTGTTTTCTATCTTCATCAATATCTGGTTCTATCTTAAGTAGCCCTCTATGTTTTGGTCTCTTATCAAGTTTTTTACATTCTTCAATTTCTCTTTTTGCTTTATTAAGGCACCATTTGACATGATTAGAGGCTTGTGACATTTTTAATTATCTCCACGTATTTGTCTTGTCCATAAGTTATAATAGCATTTTTAACTATATCAATTATAGCTTTATTTTTCTTTTTAAGATTTTCTAATAAATCTTTATGTGTCAACTTAATTGCATGAAGGTTCTTAGGTAATATTTCTTGCTTTTCTTTAAGAATGTTATTTACCTCTTTAATATCTTTCTTATCCATAACTATCATGATATCTATATCTTTTGCTTTGTTATAAGTTTTTATCGCAGAGCCAAACATCATTACTATTCTATCTTTTTTAAATAATCCTTTAAATTCTTCTTTCCATCTCTTAAAGTTATTAGCTTCATCAGCTAGCAGAAAAGCAATAAGCTTGCTTATATAATCATCTTCTAACCTAAGTTTATAAATTATTGATTTCCCAATTTTTTTAGATGTTAGTAAATTCTCATTTAGAAGCCTTTTAAAGATTTTCTGAGCACCAACATGAGAGATGCTTAAGATTTTGCTTATGGAATTAGCATTATAAAAACTAGTAAAATCTTTAAATAAAATAAGGATTGCTTTCCTTTCTTTTTGAGTTAAAGATAGCATAATAACACCAAGTTACTATATAGAAACTCATAGTTACTATATAAACTTTTCGGTTAAAATAAGGAAAAAGCATAGTAACTTTATAAATACCTTTTATCTTTATTTCTTAATGAACTATCCTTGGAAGATACTGGATAAACAGGAGAATTAAAGTGATAAAAGAAAGAAGAAATAAAAATTCTTAAGAGCACTTCTTTGTCATATAACTAGATTCGGGATTTGTATTAATTATATGCTCATTAGAGTAATAGACCTTGTTAAGAACAGTCATATTAAATCTTAGTCTGAACAGATAAATTCTGTTTTTCTCGAGGTTAAAGTCAGCACCGCCAGTGCATTCATCGCATATCTCAAATTGTGTATATCTTTCAATCAAGTTACTAATCTTAAAAATCTCTCTGTATTCCTGATTAACATCTTCCTTAACCTCAAATGTAATATCTCTTGAAGTGAAATCTGTCTTGAAATAAATCCCACCCCCATTTTTTCCTTTTATGCACGCTGGCTTTAGTGTCACATTAACTATTGACGTGCCTTCCTCATTAGTCAGGATTGGATCAAAGCCTGTGTCTAAAACAGGTTTTGGCTCACTTTCACAGTCATCAGCATTATCAACAATTCTTTCATCAGGGCATACATATTTTGTTACAGTTATTGTTTCTGTCTCTGTTTTTGTTTTCTCAGGACATAATGAGCAGTCCATGACACAATCAGGGCATTTTTGGCATATGCATTCAGGGCACTCAGGGCATTCTGCTGGTTTCTGAAATATAAAAGCAAATATAAGAACAATTACTATAACTATAAAGGATATAATATATGGAATATCCTCTTTTTTAAAGATTCCTTTTTTCATAATTTTACCCTTATCTAAGTCCTTAAGACATTACTGTTTAAGAGCAGGTATATTAAGCATCTCATCCTTGTTCAGGAGAGAGATTCCTGCATCATTGCCTATGATGTCAACCCTTATTATCTTGTCCGGATTTTTCAGATCCACTTTTGGCCTGTCAACAACATCTGTCAGCTTCATAATTAGCTCTGTTGTATGATATTTTTCATAGCACCTTTTTGCTATGTCCATCTTCCACTTATCCTTTTCTTTAATATCCTTGACAAGACTTTTTATTGTCTTCTGCATGCCTTCAATAGTTGACTTGCACCAGTTGTCCACAGGGACCCAGTGGAACGTCGTCCTGAACATAGAAGGATTCTTTTTGCACATAGCTATTAATTTCTTGACAACTTTTTTTGGTTCTTTTACTATTATCTGAAAAAGGCCATCTACCTCTGACTTCAAGAACTCTGGCTCTATCTTAAGCTGTTTTAAAATAGTAACCGCTTCTTCCTTTGCTAGTCCTGCATGATTTGGATCATGTGTTACAAGTAGGTTTGCTTTTGCCATTAAACCACCCCAAATTTAATATAGAATTCCCAGTTTATATAGTTTTCGATTTTAAAAGCAGCCAATAAAAAGAATTAAATTAACCTTCTATGGTATATTTCCTGTAAATTTGTTTTTCAACAGGCTTAACAGGTTTTTCTTCTTCTGGCTCAATAACATTAACTGTCCACCCATAGGTTTTTGTTTCAATTCCGTCTGAAACCATGACCTGGACTGGCTTTGTTCCAGGTATTGTAAATCTTCTCCTGTGTGTATTGGTTCCTGTGTATTTCTCAAAAACACCAAACCTCCATGTATATGTAAGGTTGTTATTATCTAAATCATGAGCAATAACCTTAAAATCAATAATCTTGTTTTTATAGATATTTATCAATGCTTCTGGGCTGGT
>JAHJQG010000054.1 GCA_018819345.1 Nanobdellota archaeon | reverse complement strand
CCTCTCCCTTGGAACACCTTGCAATTGGGCTCCGCATACAGCGCATTCTGCCTTGGATGGCTTCCTCTTCTTATAATGCACTACAACCTTGCTTCCAGGGAGTTTTGTGTAAACTCTCCTCAATGATCTTGATTTATATCTACCTGCTGGCATTTTATTAACCTCAATAAGGGGTAAAACAGCCTATTTAAAAAGCTTTTGGGAAAAATAGTTATGTGTGAGAAGTCTTTACCCAATTTCAATCTCATTTATCTCTCTTAATTTAGAGCTGTCTAAGCTGCAATGATTTTCTCCAGTGGATTTCTTGTTAATTAAAATTCCCATTTGGAATAAATCATGGATTGCTTCCTCAACAACCTTTTTGCCTCTTAAATGCTTAGGGACACAATTTTTCAAGTGAATTGTCTCTGTATGCGCACTCCCATACTTTCTTTTGTTTTTTAACATCTTTATGATTTTTTTCTGAATGTTTCTCATTTCTTCAATATCTATTCTCGTCATAGATATAATAAAAAAGGAATATATTTATAAAAGTTTGTTACATATTTGTAATACTTGTATTACAAAATAGAAACGTTTAAATATTAGCTGTGTTTTATAACCCTTGTGATTAAAATGAGATTTCAGGATGAACCCACACTATTCAGGGAGTTATTAGGTGATACCCCTAAAATAAGGGTTTTGGAATATTTATTAGAAGGACGCGAGTTAGACCATTCTATAGGTGATATTGCAGAAGGTGCTGGGATAAACAGGGTTACATTGTTTAGAATGTGGGATGAAATAGAAAAATCCAAGATAATAATACATACGAGAAACATAGGAAATGCTAAATTATACAAGCTTAATATGGATAACCCTTATGTAGGGATTTTAGTTGATTTGTTTGATAAAATCATAAATATTGATTTTCAGGAAGCTAAAATCAAGAAAAAGGTTATTGCATAGTTTATTTATCTAAATATAACTTAGGATATCAACTTTCATGACTTCTTTTATAAAATATTATAGAACTTATTAAAAAGCTTTTGCAAAGAATCAGGCAACTTTCAGAACCTTTCTTATTGCCATGCTGAATATTATTGAGAATATTATATATGTCCATATCCACCCAAGGCCAAACAATGGCCTTATTGGCTCATTCCCTATTTTTATTGATTCTAATGGGCTCTCATCATTTATCCTTTTTTCAGGAGGGGCATATTTTCTCTCTTCAGTTATAATTAAATCTTTTTCATATGCCCTCATATCATCATCAAATGAATAAACCAAGGTGTAAATTCCTTCTGGTCCTTTTAATTTCCATTTTGCCACACCAACCCATTTTTCACCAAGAAATGTTTTTGTTTTATTTTTTTCAATAGTTTGTTTTGCACTATTAATAATTTCCAGCTGATCTTCAGGAATCACAGAAACAAGGCCAATATTCTTTTCCAGGCCTTCCAAGTCAAATGTAAGTGTAACATCAAACTCCTGATCAGGCATTATTGGATAGTATGCCATATTAGCATTAAGCCAGCCAAATATAATTATTATTGGGATAAAGGTGAATATCATTGGCTTAAAAGAATGTTTCATGAACTCCATGTTTTTCTGCATCACTTGTTTCTGGATTTCCATGACCTTCTTGGGGTTATCCTTATGCTTCTTCATTTCATCCTGATGATCTTTCATATCCTTCTTAAGCCCTTTCATAACCTCCTGGTTGGTTACAAACTTATGGATAAGTGTTATTAATAATGTTAAAATAAAGGAAATAATAATAATAGCAAATAAAGGTGGAAGCTTAAGCAATGGTGCAAATACCGGGTTTAATACTGCCTCAAACATTTATGAGCCTCCCATGAATTTTCTCATCAGTGGATT
This sequence comes from Nanobdellota archaeon, assembly GCA_018819345.1. Taxonomy (GTDB): domain Archaea; phylum Nanobdellota; class Nanobdellia; order Woesearchaeales; family CG1-02-33-12; genus CG1-02-33-12. The sequence goes on along the minus strand of JAHJQG010000054.1, from coordinate 6,630 downwards.
CATGTCCATCATGTGCTGCTTTGATATTTCCTCGTAAAGTCTGTATATTATCATAACCGCTAACAATATTCCTGTTCCACTGCTTAGAGCGCCTGTCAAGTCAGCTAATGAAGCTAAAAATCCAATTGCAATTGCTCCCATTATGGTTAGGGGATGGATATACCTATTTAATAAATGTTCTAATATTCTTTGGTCTTTCCTGAATCCCGGAATCTGAAGTCCAGAGGACATTATCTGCCTTGCCTGGCTTCTTGCATCCATGCCAGCTGTCTGAGCCCAAAATATTGAAAATATAACACAACCTAGTATCATGAAAAGCATATAAACAAGGGCATGTGCAAAATCAGCAGAAACAACACTACCTTTTATTATCTTGCTTACTATATCCGGAGAGTAAAGCCATGTAATAAGGCCTGAGTAAGGGACATTGTCAACAAAGGTTCCAAGAATTGGGTGGCCCCAGTTTTGTAATAAACGCGCCCACAATTGTATATTAGCCATTAATGCAGAAACAAGAATAACAGGGATAACACCTGTATAAATAAATGAAAGAGGCCATCTTATGCCATAGCCCCTAATTCTGCCAAAGCTTAGTGGTATTTCTATTTTCATTGCCTGGGCATACACTGCAATGGCAAAAACAATTACTGTTGCAAGGAGTGCTGCAATCTTTAAGCCAGCATCTATTGGATTACCTGCTGCTAATGATTGGAACAAAGCAGGAATTGCGCCTGTTACAAGTTCTGGCTGGAGTGGTGATGGCAAAGGTGATAATGCCCTTACAAATATGGTCTGGCTGACACCAGCTGCTATAAACAAGGATATTCCAGAGCCAAAGCCCCACTTGCTTACAACCTCATCCATAAACAAAATCAGCATTCCCCCAAGGAACAGCTGGAATACCAAAATTAATTCTAATTGCAGGTAAACAGCTGTTCCAGCATGTTCTACTGCAGGAGCCAAGCCCCCCATAAAAACAAAAATAGCTGCTTCAACAAAAATAATTACAATAGACAACAATTTCTGTAATCCCTGAAATCTTTTCTTGCCCTCATGGGTTGTTAAATCCATCTTTAGTATTCCTGAACCATTTAATAATTGCAGGATAATAGATGCAGTAACTATTGGCCCAATACCAAGTGATATTAAAGAGCCAAATTTTGCAGCAAGAATTATTGAGAAATGTTCAAAATGTGTCAGTGCATTAATTCCAAGCCCAAACAAAGGTATCATTCCAAGAATAAAGAATAAAACAAGAACAATGCCTGTCCACTTTAGCTTTTCTTTAAAAGAAAGCTTTTTTTGTGTTGGGCCAGACACCTCTGGCAGATTTTCTATAATGCTATCAATAACTGACATTTTAAAGGTTTTTATTTTTTAACTTCTTTTTCTTTTGTTTCAATTTTTTCTGCTTTTTGAGCAATAGGTTTTTCCTCAACTTTCTCTGCTGTTTCAGCAACTGGTTTTTCTTCTTTTGGCTTCTCCTTAATTTTTTTAGGTTTTTTCTCTTCCAAAATAATACTGCCGCCAGCTTTTTTAATTTTGTCAATAGCTTTCTTGGACGCATACTCGCATTTTATACTAAACTTTTTTGTAATTTTTCCAGTGCTTAAAAGCTTGTTAAAGCCAAGTTTCTTTAAATCAATAGCATAAAAATCATTTTTCTTTTCAATCAGTTTCTTTGATAACAGTGATTCAAGTTTTTGCTCAATTGTTTTGAGGTTTATTGCCTTTATTTCAATGGTTATCTTCTTTGGCCTTTTGAAGCCATGCTTTCCAAAGTATTTTTTATCCTTCCAGATGCTTGGCTTTTTTGCATCACCTCTTTTTCCAGTTCCAGCCATTCCTCTTCCGCCGCGGGAGCCTGCACCCCTGTGTTTTTTCATAGCTCCCCAGCCATGTGTCTTAGAGCCCCTCATCTTTCTGTTTTTTCTTGTTTTGTAGGTTGTCATTTTATTTCCTCTTCTGTCAAAATTTTAATTCCCTCTCTTTTCAATAAAGTGGTTGTTACACCATTACCTTTGTGTCTACGGTTACTCCACTTACCATTAATTTTTTTCCATTGAAAAGCTAACCCACAACCGCAAGATGGACTTCCCTGTTTAAGTATAGCTTCTTTTATGTTATATAACTTAACTATCTTAAGAGTTTCTTTGGCGCCACGAATGAAATTTTTTGTCACATCCTTCCTGCCACGGTCAATTACTTGTGCATTTCCTGAAACTACACTCCTTCCATCCCCATCTAAAATACCATTCCCTTTTCTTGGGGTTTTTAATCCACCTAACTGTTCTGGACAAACGGGAATTAAAACCTCTTTATTAAGAAGTTTAATAACCTTCTTATCTGGATTACTCTTGGCATCATATCTGCATTTTATTCCCAGTAAACAAGCACTTACTATTCTCATTTTTTATTTTCCTTCAATTATTTCAAAAAATTCTTTACTTACTTTAAAATATCTTTCTCCTAATTCTTTTCCACTTTTGGTTTGTAAATCATTGTAAGCAGCAAAAGCTGTATCTTTAGCACTTTCAATAGAATCCAGAAAATCTTTCCCATACTTTGTTCTTAGATGAATGATTTTTGCAATACCAAGGGGAGAGCATAAATCAATCATGTCTGCATCATAAACAATTTTTGATTCTTTTGTATCTGGACGAGGAAAATCAAATCTTCTTCCAGCTTTTTTTAATTCTGATAACAAAAATTTACCTGTAGGCGGTCCCATATGGGTTTCAATAATATGGCATATTTCTTTAATTAGTTCTGGATTAGTTCCCTTTTTCTTTAGTAAATCTTCTGCAATTTTAACACCTAAACTATGATGGCCTATAAGTGTATTATCTTTATCTGATTTTCCTATGTCATGAAGCCAGGCTGCAATCTCTACAATCTCTTTATTTGCTCCTTCTTTTTCTGCTAAAGCCAAAGCTATTTTAACAACTTTCTTAGTATGCATATAATTCAATTCATCTAAATTTTCTTTTACAAATTCCTTAATTTGTTTAATATCAATCATTTATGTTCACCTTTTTACTTTAAACATTTTCCCATGGCCCGGGATTATATAATCAGCAATTTCCAAAACTTTCTTTCTGCTTTTCATTAATTCCTCTTTGTTTTTCACATATGGATCTTCATGATTCATTAGGCTCTCATTATCAGTTTTTTGCTCTTCTTCATCTGACCACCAAAAAACATCAGAGACTATTGCCACTTGCCCAAATTCTTTGGTTTTAACCAAAACAGAGCAATGAAACAAATCATGTCCCGGTGTTTTAATTATTTTTATATCAGTTCCTGGAACCTTTCTATCATGCCTTTTTATTTTTCCATCAAATGAATAAATATCTTCATTATCCATAACTCTGGCATTCTCAAAAATCCCAGCTAAAAGTGAATGGTCTAAATGATAGTGAGTTAAAATTACATAGTTTATATCCTTTTGAGATAAATTTTCTTTTTTCAAAGATTCTAATAATAATTCCCTGTTCATTCCAGGATCAACAATTATATTTAATCCACTTTCCTTAATTAGAGTAGTTGTTGATGATGCAGATTCACTATCTTCTTCTCCTCTTGCATAACCCTGAATTAAAACTTTGACTTCAGCCATTTATAATTCACCTTTTTCTAATGATTTAAGGAATTCTAGGACTTGAGAATGCAAGGAAGTTGTAAAATAATCCTCGACCTCAGTTGGTTTGACCCATTTGACCTCTTTAAATCTTTCTTTTGCTTCTTCTTTGCCTTTAATAAATTCACAAAAATAATAAATAGATAAAAATTCCCTTTTCTCTGGATAGGTTTTTGCAAATACAATCTTTTTAACTTTAACATCAAGGTTAGTTTTCTTTTTGATTTCTTCTTTTAGATAGTATTCCAAATCATCTTTATAGCTAGGTCTTCCTCCTGGAAAACACCATGTTAGTTCTTTTATATAAGGATCATTTTCTCTTCTTCCAATCAAAACTTTTTTGGTTTTAGGGTTATAGATTATTCCCAGGCAATTTACTAAAAATACTCCTCTATCAAAATCTTTCCATTCCATTTAGATCATCTTTTTGATTAAATCATTGATTTTTTCTTTTCTATAGCCCAAGGCCCCGCTTTTAGTGAATGGGGTTTTTATGCCCTTTCTTTCAAAGCCTCCCCTTGGAGGGCTGAGCCTGAAATATTTTTTGTATTTTTTATTGTTAACAATTATGAATTTTTTGTAGTTAATCTTTTTCTTGCTGTCAGTTTCCCTGCCTTTGAATTCTTCTCCCCTCTTTTCAACCAGAAGATTGTATGTTTCATCATCTATTTCGCCCCATGTTACATAATCTTTTGCTTTTTTTATCATTCCAAGCAGACTATCATCAACCACAACACAATAATTACTGCGATAAAGGCAGAGCATCTTAAGGGTATCCTTTATATCTTTCTTTATTCCGGTTTGGCCTCTTATTCTTATGACTGCAAGTCTTTTCTTGTTTAATTCAGTTTTTTCTTCACTCATTTTTTCCTTCCTTTTTCTTCACATTAACTTCTTTTTTAGGAGCATCAGTTTTTGCTTCTTTCTTTGGCTTTGCTGTTTCCTTTGCTTCCTGTTTCTCAACTTTTTTCTTTATAATTTCAATCATGGTTTCTTCTTCAACTTCTTTTTTAGGAGCATCAGTCTTTGTTTCTTTCTTTGGCTTTGCTGTTTCCTTGGCTTCATCTTTCTTAACTGTTATTTTTGTCACTTCTTCTGGTTCAACCTCTTCCTTCTCGATTGCTCCTTCAGCAATGCCAAGGCTTTTGTAATACCTTTGCTGAACTCTTGTTGAGCTGAGCTGCTTCAGGGCATCAAAGCATGCACCTATAAGATTTGTCTTGACCTTTGTCTGGCCCTTTGTTTTTGACCATACATCCTTTATGCCAGCCATGTCCAGAATTTTCTGGCACTCTTTTTCAATGCAAAGGCCCTTTCCTTTAGGAGCAGGCATTATTTTCATTATAGATGAGCCGCACTTAGCCTGTATGTTAAATGGAATTGAATGAGGGTTTCCGCAACTGCACTGCCATGAGCCGCATCCTCTTTTGATTTTTATAATATTGAGTTTTGCATTCCTCATGGCTTTTTCTCTTGCAGGAACAGTTTCCCTGCTCTTTCCATAGCCTATTCCAACATAACCATTGCCATTGCCAACAACAGCATATGCTGCAAAATTTGGCTTATTTCCTTCTCTTGTTTTCTTTTGGGTCTGCCTGAAAACTCTTCTCTGGCCTCCTCCAAACTTTCCTTTTGACTGGCCTATAAGCAATAAGTCTGTTTTCAGGTTGGGCAATAATGCATCAACTATCTCTGGCTCAAGTATTTTTAACCCATTATCAAGGATTTCATCAATTTTTGTTATCTCACCTGACTTTACTTTCTTTCCAATAGTTGTTTTTGGATTCCAGGCTTCCTTATCAAAAGCAGGTTCCCTAGGAGATCTTCCTGGTTCCCCTCCCTTAGTCCTGCTTGTTTTTTCTTTATTATACATTTTTATACCTTCATAATCTTGTCTTTTGCATCATTAAACTGCTTTTTTACATCTTCAGCCTTGTTTTTAATATAAGCTGAAAACTGTTTTTCATATTTTTCCTTGTTTTCTTTTTTTAGTTTTTCTGCATAGTTTGAAATATGGGTTCCATTAATCCTTTCCTCTGGAGGGAAAATATCTTCTGAGCATGGCACTTTCAAACCAGAGTCAACAACTCCTTTTAGAGCAGCATAGATTCTTGAGCCCTTGACATGAGTACTTAAGCCAGCATCAACTACTGCTTCTTTTACTGCTTTTTTCTTTGCTTTCTGCCCAAGCAAAAGCCCTGTTAAGTAAGCAGCAGGAATATTGCTCCTGTTAAGATTGTACCCTAATTTTACAAGCTCTTTTGAGTTTGCTGATAAAACTACATTATCCCCCTCGGGTTTGTATTCAATAATCTGGATGTTAATATTGCATAATGATTTTCTTATAACAAGCCTGGGTTTTCCTGAGGCAAGAAGGGCAATCCTCTTCTTGTAATCAGTTTTTCTTTTTCTCTTTCTCCTGAACTGCACTATATGAATCTTAGCTTTTACCATTTTCCTTTATCAAATCATTTTCTTTTATGTATAATTTTATGTGTTTCCTGCTTCTGAAAAAACCGCCGCCTATTTTTGAATAGAGCATTTGATGTGATCTGGATGCTATTATTTTCTTATTTTTTAGTTCTTTGATAAATTTCCTCTGAACTCTGACTTTTTTCATCCATGCCTGCTTTTTTGGAAGCCTTGCACCATGTTTTCCCTTTTTTGAGCCAGGGCCTTTTCTTCTTCCCTTTGACTTCTGCCTCTTGATTTTGTTTGCCCTTACCCTTGAAACTCCTTTGGCCTGCTTCTTTTTAATACACTTATCTTTAATCAGAATATCAATATCCTTTTTTGTTATTGACTCCTTTATCTCATCAAGCCTCTCGCTATCAAAAACAATTCTTTTCTTACTGCATTTCAACAAATTAGCAGCAAGCCTTTTCTGGGTCTTAAGCTTCATTTTTATTCAGTTTTTTTTGTCAGTAATTTATCTCTCTCTTTTTTCTCCTCTTCCTTCTTTTCTTCATCTGTTTTCTCGACCTTTTCAT
>JAHJQG010000053.1 GCA_018819345.1 Nanobdellota archaeon | reverse complement strand
TGCTGCTGAGATTGAAGGGTCAACCTCCCCGAGAAGCTCCATATCCTCCTTAGCCCTATATGCCTTATAATTTTCAATATTTTTTTTATTCCATGCATATGACCTCATCTTTATATCAACCTTTCCTGCATGTATTGGCCCTCTTTGATATCCTTCGCTTACAAACTTCATCTCAGGCCTTGTGATGTAGTCAAAGTTTATTAAGATGCAGGACTTGTATTCCTTGTTTTTTGTTTTTCCGGTTATTTCATTAAATGGAAGTTTTTTTGCGAGAATCTCAATCTCAATCATTGAGCCCTCAAAAGCCCCTACAAGCCCAGCACTTTCCATTTTTTTTTCAGATGAGCGCAGCATCTTAATATATTTAAGGTAGGGCTTTACCCAGCTCATATACATCTTTATCACATCATAATGCTGTCTTAGAAATTTCAGCGTAAATTTTCTTCTTGTTTTCAACTCTTTATAAGTATTTTCTTTCCATTGCATAAAAGCCCTGAGTTTCCTTTTCAAAACTTCTTTGACTTTCCTGTTGAATTCAAGATCATTGACCACCTCATCAACATCCCTGCTTGTTGATGGATGTGTGCTAAAGAAAAGGTCTGGAAGAACAGTGAATTCCAGCTCACGGGCCATGCCATAAACAGATGCCGGACTTTTAGCGCCGCCTTCAACCATATCAATCCATATTCCCTTTAATGTTATTTCAGCGCTCTCCCTGCTTTTACTGCTTGTATCATAACTGTCTTTATAATACCCCAACCTTTCATCAAGAATTCTTAGCTCCCTTACAATCTGAAACAACTCCTTGACCATCTTACCTATTGTAGCAAGAAATTGTGAGACTTTATCTTGGTAGACACCAGTGCGCTGCATTGCAACTCCAAAGAAAGCTGAATGCTGTGATGCTGCAAAGACATCCATTAATTTTTCAATATCCCCATAACCTAAATTAACCTTTAGGTAGTTAATTATCCAGAAATACAACTCTTCAATAGATTGACCTGATGTTTCAAGTCTTAGCCAATATCTTTTAAGTGGTTCTGGATACCCTGTTTCAAGGTCTTTCTGGAGATGGGCATCTTCACAGATTTCTTCTTTAAATTTAAAATCTTTTAGATTTACCAAAACATCACCTCTTATAGTCTTAAATACTCTCTTTTATTTATAATTCTTTCGGATTTATTTTCCGCTTATAATCTCAACCACATCTCCATTTTTTAGTGGATGATCTTTACCAATTGTTATCTTGTTTTTTACATCAATCGCCTTTATAAAATTATTTCCAAAATCAGTGTGAAGCCTATATGCAAAATCCAGTGCAGTTGTTTTTTGGGGAATTAAAAAGCAATCAGGCAAAATATTGCCATCTGAGTCAGCAAGTTTTGCTCCCACTGGAAATACTGTTATGTATTTTAATAAATCAAAAACAGCAGTATTAATTACCTGCTGAACACCTGTTCTTTGAAAAACATCAAGAACATTTTTCTTTATAAATTCAAGAGCATTCTTCTGTTTTTCATTAAGTTTGTCTGGCTCTGAAATCTTAAAGTCATTATCACCTGGAATGTATTCAATCAAGCCATTTTTTGAGGCCTCTTTTAATGCAAGCTCTGACTCTGCACTGCAGCCAATAATTAGATAATTAGGGAATTCTTTTTTCATCCTCGATAAGTTTTCCTTTGCAGTTGAAACATCAATCTTGTTTGCAGCAATAATCATTTTTTTTGTTTTCTTTCTTAGTTCTATTGCTATTTCCTTTAAATCTTCTTCGCCCCAAGATAGGATATTGCTTCTGTCCAAATCAAGCTTGCTTAAAACCTCTTCAACCATTTCCTCATTCACTTTAAGGCCGCTGAGATGCTTTGCAATATCCTTTACAATTTTTTCCTCATGCTCTTTTTCCTGCTGCACAGCCCTGGCAAATCTGTCCCATCCTTTTTTTATCAACCTTAAATACCACATGTCAAGCTCAATTTCAAGAAACCTTATGTCATCGCATGGGTCGTATGAGCCATGTGTTACTGGCTCTCCAAGCTCGTTTGTGCTGCCAGATGCATCTACAATATGTATTAAAACATCTGCCTGCCTTAAATCATCAAGAAACTGGTTTCCCATGCCTTTTCCCTCATAAGCTCCAGGAACAAGCCCAGCAACATCAATTAAATCAACAGGAACAAACCTGTTGTGGTTTATGCAATACCCTTCCCTTGGATTGCACTTCACATTAAAGAACTTGTCTGCACATTCTATCCTTACATAGCCAATGCCATGGTTTGGCTTTATTGTTACAAATGGATAATTGTCTATCTCTATATTTGCTAAGGTGAGGGCCTTGAAGAATGTGCTCTTTCCAACATTTGCTTTTCCTACCACTCCAACTAACATATTATAATAAACTCTGTTCCATTAATATAAATAAGTTTCTACAAAAATCAAAAGATTTATTAAGATTTAATAAAGATTAGAAATAAAATGGCCCGCGAGTTTAAGATTGCAAAGGGAGTAAAGGACTGGTATGGCCAGGATGCCATACTTAGGAATGAGATGAAAGATATCCTTAGAAGAGTTTTTGAGAGGTATGGCTATAGTCCTCTTGAGACACCGGTGATTGAAAGAGCAGAAACAATGAAATTCAAGGGTGGAGAGGAAATCCAGAAGGAGATATTCACGCTTAAAGACCAGGGTAAGAGAGAGCTTGCATTAAGATTTGACCAGACACTGCCCTTGGCAAGGTTTGTTGCATCAAACAAAGATATAAAATTTCCTTTCAAGAGGTATGTAATTGGAGAGGTTTTCAGGGACGGGCCAACCCAGCCAGAGCAGGGCAGGTACAGGGTATTTACACAATGCGATGTTGATATTTTAGGAGTAAAGGAAATGACTGCAGAGGCAGAACTTCTTGCTCTTGCAACTGACGCATTTAAAGAGCTTGGATTGGGCAATATTATAATTAAAATTAATAACCGGAAACTGCTTGATTGTATATTAGATTATGCAGGTGTTCAAAATAACAAGAAGTTTAAAACAATAATAGCCCTTGACAAAAGAGATAAGATTGGGAATGAGGGTGTTAAAAAAGAGTTGTTATCATTTATGCTAAAGAAGATAGTTGATAAACTAATTTCTGCCATAACCAAAGCAAAGAACAATAATGAAACTTATAAAAAGCTAACAAAGATTATTTCCTCAAAAAAAGGCAAAGAAGGGCTTAATGAAATAAAACAATTGCTGGATTACTCAAAAAGCATGAGTTTAGATTTTGTTGAATTTGACCCAAGCTTGGCCCGCGGCCTGGATTATTACACTGGAACAACTATTGAGGTATATCTCAAAGATAAATCTGTTGTTAAGTCAGCAGTTCTTGCAGGCGGCAGGTTTGATAACCTGATTGGTGACTTTATTGGTGGTAAAAAGGAGATTCCAGCAGTTGGATTCTCATTTGGGCTTGAAAGGCTTGCAATGATTTTAAAGGATATTAAAAAAACTCTTAAATCATCAAATACACAGCTATACCTAATCCCAATCAACACAGCAAAAGAATGCTTAAAGATTGCTCGTTCTTTAAGGAAGAGGGGATTGAATACAGATATGGACTTAAAAGGGAAGAGGATGGGCCAGGCAATAACCTATGCAGATTCGTTGGGTATTCCTTATGTTGGAATTATTGGAGAAGATGAAATTAAAGAAGATTTAATCACAATAAAAAACCTAAAGACAAGGGAGCAGAAGAAAATCAAGATTAATGAAGTATATAAATATGTTAATAAAAACAAGCAATAAATTCTTAGATTTTTTTCGAAAGTTTTATAAACAATTCTTGCAACATTCTTTTTATGACTCTTTTAGCAGCAAAGTTCAGAATAAAGCATAGAGGAATATTTAATCTTAAGGGATTATATGAATACCTGCATGAGTGGGTAATTGAAGAGGAATATGCCTATGATGGAAGTGATCCGAAATTTCCTGAGACCTTTCATAGTCAAACAGAATTTGCAGATGGTTCAAAAGAGTTATGGATTTGGTGGAGATGCGAAAAAAATCCTGCTCAGAGCAGTTATTACAAATATGAGCTAGATATTGACTGGCATGCTGTACCTTTTAAAGATATAGAGATGGTTTATAAAGGGAAAAAATTAAAGCTAGCAGATGGTGAGCTTGAAATACAGATTTATGCAAGAGTAGTCTCTGACTACCAAGGAAAATGGAGAAAACACTGGTTTCTAAAACATTTTAATGATTTTTACTGGAAGGTTATCTACAAAAAAGATTTTGAGATGCACAAGCTTGAGCTTTATAGGGATGCTTACAGGTTGCAGGAAACTATAAAGGATTATTGGAAACTAATAGTTGGCGCTGAAGAGCCAGAACATGAGGGTAGGTTTTTACCACAAGAAGGAATTGGCGAGTAATTCGAAAGTTTTATATATAAATATAATAGGTTTAGGTTTATGACAGACTATAATCTTCCACAAGAAATTCTTAAGTTCAAGGGAATCTTTGATATGGATCTTCTTTACAGGAGTATGAGGGATTGGCTTACAAGAAGGGGTTATTATTTTGAAGAACCTGTTTACAAAAATAAACCCAATCCAATGGGCGGTGTAGAGGATGAAATCACCTGGAACTGCTGGAGAAAGGAAACAGATTATATGAAATTCTGGATAAATGTTTTTATTCATACACAGGAATTTAATACTATTGAGGTTATTAAAGACGGAAAGAAGAAAAAAATGAATAAGGCAAGACTAGCAATATACTTTAATGCAAAAGTTGAGACAGACTATCAGCATCGTTGGGATAAAACCCCTTTTTTGATATGGCTAAATAATATTTATGAAAAATACATTATTAAGCCAGAAATGGATAATATATATACTGATAAATTATATTACTATGTGCTAAAATTGCATAATATTGCAAAGGAATGCCTGGGCATGGAGGCAAAAGGTTCAGAATATGAGGATGTGTGGTAAAAATGGCTGAAAGAGAGAAAATTGTGGATGAGTTAAGGCTTAAATATGAAGGCCTTTTTGATGTGAATGAACTTTATTTAACCATGGATAAATGGTTCAGGGAAAAACAATATGATAAGAGAGAGCTAAAGAATATAGAATATGTAAAACCAGAGGGGAAATTCATTGAGCTCTGGATAATGCCATGGAAGAAGATTACAGACTATGCAAAAATTGAGATAAAGATAAGAATACAGATGTTTGACATAAAAGAGGTAGAGGTTGAAAAAGACAAGCACAAGGTAAAGCTGAACCAGGGCAGGATACAGATGGTTTTTGATGGGTATCTCACAACAGACTATGAGAACAAGTGGGAAGGAAAGCCAACTTATGTATTCTTAAGGACAATATTTGACAAATTTATCTATAAAGGATATACTGCCAGATTCCAAAGCCAGGTTGCTGAAGATGTTAATCACATTCATACAACAATTAAGTCATTCTTAAACCTGTACAGGTTTTAGATGCATAATGAAAGCAGGCTTTAAGTGCAGGAATTGCGGAAAGTGCTGCAGTGCATTCTATGCCCAGATAAATGTTACAATTGGAGATTTAATAAGGATTTCTGGTTTTTTAAACAAATCAATAAAATATATTCTCAAGAATTTTGTTGGAATAAATCCATTTGGGGATCCAGCTAATCCAACAAAGTTTAGCTATGAGCTTGGGATTAATATGCCCTGCTTGTTGCGCAAAAATGAAAAATGCTCTGTTTATGAGGCAAGGCCATTAAACTGCCGCTTATTTCCATACTGGGTCTTTGTTCAGGCCTTTGTTTTTAACAAGAAAGAGATGGTTGATGAATCATATAAATGCATG
>JAHJQG010000011.1 GCA_018819345.1 Nanobdellota archaeon | reverse complement strand
TATGAAAAGAATTGGCATAGATATTGGTTCTGACAACTTGAAAGCAGTTGTAATAGATGGAGGAAATATAAAAACCCTTTATCTGAAAAAGATAAATGGAAAGCCAATTTCTGCTTTAAAAGAAACATTAGAAAAGATTGTAGAAAAGCATGGAGATGAAGCCAAAGTCGCTATAACTGGTGTTAATTCCTTTTCTTTATCAGATGTTCTGAAAAAAATAAATGAACCAATTGCAATTAAAGAAGGCATTGAATTTCTTGGTTTGAATACAAAAGCAGTAATTGATGTTGGAGCCTCAAGCCAAAGATATTTTGTATTTGAAAGACATAATGGAAAATTATTTTTAAGAAATTATAATTTAGAAGATAAGTGCGGTGTTGGTTCAGGTTTACTGCTTGAGCATATGGCTGAAAGATTTAACTATGGTTCAATAGAGGAATTGTCTAATGTTGCTAATCAAGCTGAAAAAACCATAAAGCTCTCTGCGAAATGTGGTGTTTTCAGAGAATCAGATGTTGTTCACCAGCAACAAAAGGGAACACCAAAAGAGGTATTGGCTGCCTCACTTTATAGAGCCTCTGCAGATAGTTTTAAAAACATTCTATCAAATGGTATAATGCCTGAAGGAAAGATTGCTATTATTGGTGGTCTCTCACGTAGTAAAGCCTTTGTTAAACATCTAATAGATGTTTGCAAGATCTCTTCTGAAAGAGTTATTACACCAGAACAAGGATTACATATTGGTGCAATTGGGGCTGCAATCCATGGTCAACAGGTTTACTTAAATGACATAATAAAAAAATTAGAGCAGAAATTAACCAAACCCTTTAGCTATGAATCACAGGGTCCTCTAATACTCAAAGAATCCGAAATTATGAAGACAAAAGAAGATTGGCCTTATAATGCAAAAATCCCTCTAGCTGGCTTAGGAATTGATATTGGCTCTGTTAGTACAAAGGCTGCATTAATAGCAAAGATTAATAATAAGTTTAGATTGCTTGCATATCATTATAGAAGAACAGAGATAGATCCTGTTGGGGCTGCGATAGATGCCATAAACAAGGTATATGATCAGGTTATAGAAAGGGGCTATAAAATTGAGAAAGTTGTTGCAGGAACAACTGGAAGCGGAAGGCAGCTTACTGGTTTTATAGTTGGAGCTTCTAAAGCTCATATTGTTGATGAAATCACTGCACAGGCTGCAGGAATAACAACAGTCTATCCTCAAAAAGAGTTTAGTATTATTGAGTTTGGTGGTCAGGATTCAAAATTTATTAATATCAGCCAGGGCGTGGTTGTTGGTTTTGCAATGAATAATGCGTGTGCTGCTGGAACCGGAGCATTGCTTGAAAAGTATGCCATGCGCAGAGACATTAAAATAGAGGATTTTGGGGATATTGCATTAAGAGCAAAGAAACCCCCTGATATAGACAGCACTTGTGCGGTTTTGTCAGAGCAATCAATAATAAAATACGAGCAAAACAATGTATCTTTAGAGGATTTATGTGCCGCCCTTACATTAGCAACTGCAAGAAATTATTTAGCAAAAGTAGTTAGCGGAATGGAGATAAAACCAATAGTTGTTTTCCAGGGTGCAACTGCATTTAATCTTGGACAGGTTGCTGCTCTTGAAACTGTTCTTAAAAGAGGAATAGTTGTACCCCCCTGGCCGCATATAACCGGAGCAATAGGTGCAGCAAAATATGCATATGATACCTCTGGTTTAGGTAATTTTAGGGGATTTAAAAAAATATCAAATCTGAAATACAATGTAAGGCCTTTTGAATGTATTAACAAAGGGTGTGGAAATGACTGCAACATAACAAAAGCTGAAATTGGAAAAGAAGAATTTTATATAGGCGACAGGTGCCAGAGATATAGTGCAAAAAAACATGAGAAAAAAATAAAGCCACCCAATTTATTTGAAAAAAGACAACAAATAATGGAGGATGCATCCAAATGAAGGTTGGAATTCCAAGGGGCTTGTTATTTAATGATTTCTCCCCACTGTTTATTCCTTTTTTTAATTATTTAGGCATAAAAACAATTGTTTCAGATGAAACTAACAGGAAGATAATAAATAGGGGTCTAGAGATAGTGCCAGCAGAATATTGTTTTCCAACAAAGGTTGCCTATGGTCAT
>JAHJQG010000052.1 GCA_018819345.1 Nanobdellota archaeon | reverse complement strand
AGCTTATGAACCCTGTTTTCTTACTGAACTCATATGAAAAAGAAAAGAAAAGGCATATTTAAAACTTTCCTTATAGCTCTAGTTGGGTTATATATTTTTTGGAGATTTTCAACGGTGCCCATAACTAAAACCCAATACCTTTAAATATAAATAAAGAATAATCCTAATATGGTTACATCCAGCCAACTGCCTTATGAATTAAATCATGCTTATCATTCAATAAAATATTAGCCATATTAATTGCATCATCAAACTGCTTTCCCTTTATGAAAGCATTTGTTTCTGATATTATAATTTTTGTCTTTACTGATATACTTCCTAATAAAAATTTGAAGCTCTTGCTGTCTTTTTTCACTTGTTTTAGTAATGCTATGACCTAGGGTACCATCTGCCTTTAACCTGCAATAAAAATTTTGGTTAAATGTCTTACCATCATCTGTTTTTAAGTCTAAAACGATCACATCAGTGTCACTAAATCCTAGACCCTGTGGCTTATGCTTTTTCCAGATTTGATTTACTCGCATTAGTTTTGCATTTTTAATTTTGGCTTTCATTTTTAAGATAGATATATTAAGAATTTTATTCACAAAAGGAAAAACACTAAATAATGAGGGATTTTAGGAAAAAAATAAAAGAGAGGGTTATTTGTCCACATTGCAAAAAGGGTAATATGCTACCCTATCTTGACCCCCATGCTAAAACAGAAGTATTTATGTGCGAGAAATGTGGTTTTATTAGTGAAAAGAAAGAGTGAAAGATAATCTTTATAATAAGTTCCAAAATAGAAACTAACTATTGAAATACCCCCTTATTTAGTTCTTTAAACTTTTCCCATTGTTCTTTTGTTAAATACATATATCTATTTATTACTTCATAGCTAATCGGCTTTTTATAAAGACTTAAGTGAGATATAATATCTTTTAAAGTTATTTGATCCATCCTCTTAGTTATGATATTTCCAAATTTCAAAGAAGGTAATTTCTCAGTTTTAATAAATAATTCTCCCTGCTGAGCTAGTTTTTTGGCTACTTTTTCTTTTAACCTTCCAAATAAACCCTTTTTTTCAACTTTTTCTTCAGCTTTAATTTCTGGCTTTTTTTGAACCTTTTTCAATGGTTTCCTTATTTTACGTACTGGTTTCTTTAATTTAATTCTTGAAATTCTTTTTTTTATTTTAACCTTTTTTTTAATTTTTGGTTTAATTTTAGGAATTGGTTTGAAGTATTTTCCTTCAGGTTTTCTTCTGATTCTTACTACTTTTTTTAATTTTTTAATGATTTTGATTTCTTTTATTTTTTTCTTAGGTGGTTTTAGTTCTTTTATTGGCTTTTTTTGTTCCTTTTTTATTATTTTAGTTTTTTTATTATACAATCTATTTTTTAGTACTTTTCTCATATCAAAATCATCTATTGGTTTTAATGTCATTATTCTATTTCCTAATCTGTCTTTAAAAGAATCAGAAACATTATTTAGGTATTTACTAATCTGAGCTATTACTATGCTTTTTATTTTTCTGTCTTGGCTTTCCCATTTTCCTCTAGCTTCTAAAATAAGATTGGGGTTTGTTGATTGAAACTCATCTATTAGTAAAACTGGTTTTTTTCTCGGGAACTGCTTAAAGGTTATTTTGTCGAAAAAACTTCTTTTTTTCTTTAGCTCTTGCTCTAAATTGAAATCTGGTGGCAAATCTTGAGCATCAAGATAAATAAACTTATATCGCTTTAATTCATTCTGTATTTTTAGCAATAAAGATGTTTTTCCAGACCCTGTTAATCCATTAAGAAAGCATAATTCCTCTTTTAAAATATGGTTTTTAAGCTTTTCTGTCTCCTTATCCAATCCAACTAAATTAGAGTTTGGTCTTGTATCTAGAGGATTTGTATCGAATTTCAATTCTTCATACCATGTATTCATCTATATAATCTTACTGCTTTTATATATAAATATCTTTCTATGATAGAGTAATATTATATCGAATTTCGATATTTTAAATAAAAATCTGAATCTAGACTTTTGCACTTTTCCTCGTAAGAGGAAAACATATATTAATCAGTTCTTCCTTAATATAAGCTACAATGTCTAATTCTACTATTTTAAGGGGTAAAAAAAGTAAAAGAGGTTTACACAAGGAGTGTCGGAAAAGAGAAGCTTCTCATCTCCTACAAAGCAGGAGATGAAGAAACAATAAAAATATATACAACAAATATTCTTAACACTAGTGATGAGACTTTGATGTCTCTTTTGCTTAAGAGATGGAAGATTGAATGTCTGCATAGAGACACAAAACAGAATTTGGGATTAGAGGACTATCAGGTACGCAAGTTTGGTGCAATACAGAAAGTCGTATGCGCTGTTCTTGTTGCCTATACTCAGATAATCCTAAATAAGATGCAAGCAATTCTTCAACCTCTTAGGGAGGGATTAGAAACAATTGGAGAGGGATGCAGATTCCTAAGGCTTATAGCCCTAAAAGGATGGAGATGGTTAAGAAATAGGGCAAAAGATATGGAGAAATTAAAGGAAGTTATGAATTCCTATGTGTTTGTTAAAAACGCAAAAGTCTAGCATGAATTTGTGCAAAGCTTTAAATATCAAATATGTTTCTCTGGTTTTGGTGATAATTATGGCAATAATAGGATTTGATTTAAATAAGATAATGGTTGAAAGAACAGGCAATGTAACTGGAGAAATAAAAATCAATAATAATGTTTCAATCAAAGAAATTGACAAAATAGGTGTTCCAATTAAAAGAGAGGGCCAGGAAGGACTAAGATTTGGTTTTGAGTTTACATCAAACTACGAGCCAAAGCTAGGCAGCGTGCTTATTAAGGGGAATGTTATTGTTGTAGAAGACAAGAAAAAGGCAGAGGATATTTTAAAGCAGTGGAAAAAGGACAAAAAAGCAGAAAGTGATGTTATGACTGCTGTCTTGAATATGATGCTTGAGAAATGCAATATAGAGGCATTAATACTAAGCAGGGATGTTAATCTGCCTCCGTCAATACCATTGCCAAAGGTAAAGCCTAAAAAGGTTTAGTTCTAAAACCAAAACATTTATTTATTAGGTTAACATAATTTAAAAGGGGAAAATGCCGGAAAAAGAGCTAAAACTAAAAGTAATTGAAGCATTGCAGGATGATGTTAATAAAAGTATTGTCAGAATAGACTCTAATTTTATGCAGGAAATTGGAGTTAGGCCTGGTGAAATAGTTAAAATAACAGGTGAAAGGGAGACTGTTGCAATAGCTGACCGTGCTTATCCAGGAGATATAGGCCTTAATATAGTAAGGATGGATGGCATCACAAGAAGGAATGCAAAGACAGGTATTGGAGAAGTTGTTAAGATAACCAAGGCAGATATTAAAGAGGCAAAAAAGGTTATCATAGCCCCTGCAAGCAAGGGCGTTATGATAAATGCCCCACCACATATTTTTAAACAAGGGCTTCTTGGAAAGCCAGTTGTAAAAGGGGACATTGTATCATTGGGCGGAACCAGAAGAAGAAGGGAATATGGCGGCATGAATGAGATTTATGAGGCACTAAGCGAGAGCATGATGGGTTTTGGCCTTGGAAGCCTGAAGTTTGTTGTTGCTGATTCTAATCCAAAGCAGGCTGTTGTAATATCTGAATTAACAGATGTTGTATTTAATCCAGAGGCCATTGAGATAAAGGAAGAAAAAATCCTAGAAGTAACCTATGATGATATTGGTGGTTTAAAAGATGAAATAGATAAAGTAAGGGAAATGGTTGAGCTTCCATTAAAGCATCCAGAGATATTTGAAAGACTGGGAATAGAGCCGCCAAAAGGTGTTTTATTGCACGGCCCTCCCGGAACAGGAAAAACCTTGCTTGCCAAGGCAGTTGCAAATGAAACTAATTCACATTTCATTTTGATTAATGGCCCAGAGATAATGAGCAAATTTTATGGAGAGTCTGAAAGCAATTTAAGGAAAAAGTTTGAGGAGGCTGAGAAAAGTGCCCCATCAATTGTTTTTATAGATGAAATAGATGCAATTGCCCCAAAAAGAGAAGAGGTCCATGGAGAGGTTGAGAGAAGGGTTGTTGCTCAATTGCTTGCTTTAATGGATGGCCTTAATGCACGTGGTAAGGTTGTTGTTATTGCTGCAACAAACATACCAAACTCAATTGATATAGCATTAAGGAGGCCAGGAAGGTTTGACAGGGAAATAGAGATAGGGGTTCCTGGCAAGCAAGGCCGCTTGGATGTTCTTAAGATTCATACAAGAAACATGCCATTGGCAAAAAATGTTAACCTAAAGGAGATCGCTGATAAAACATACGGCTTTGTTGGGGCAGACCTGGCAGCACTTACAAAAGAGGCTGCAATGATAGTTCTAAGGAGGATATTGCCTGACCTGAAACTAAAGGAAAAGAATATTATTCCAAAAGAGGTTTTGGAAAAGCTAAAGATTACAAAAAAAGACTTTGCAAGGGCATTGAGTATTGTAAGGCCATCTGCTTTAAGAGAAGTCTTTGTTGAGATACCTGATGTTAAATGGACTGATATTGGCGGTCTTGAGGATGTAAAGCAGGAGCTTAAAGAAGCTGTTGAGTGGCCATTGAAAAATCCTGAATCCTTTAAAAATTTAGGTGTTAAGCCACCAAAGGGAATATTGATTTATGGGGCTCCTGGAACAGGAAAAACATTGTTGGCAAAGGCAGTTGCAAATGAGTCTGATGCAAACTTTATTTTAGTCAAAGGCCCTGAAATGTTAAGCAAGTGGGTCGGCGAAAGCGAGAAAGCAGTAAGAGCTGTTTTCAAGAAGGCAAGGCAGACAGCTCCAACAATAATATTTTTTGATGAGATTGACTCAATAGCTCCAAGAAGGGGAATAAGCTCTGACAGCCATGTTACTGAAAGGGTTGTAAACCAGATTTTAACTGAGATGGATGGCTTGGAGAATCTGCAGGATGTTGTTGTTATTGCTGCAACAAACAGGCCTGACATGCTGGATAATGCGCTTTTGAGGCCTGGAAGGTTTGACAGGATAATACTTACTCCAGCGCCTGACAAGAAAACAAGAGAGGAAATTTTTAATGTGCATACAAAAGGAATGCCATTAAAGGATGTTAAGATTAATGAGCTTGCAGAAAAAACAGAGGGCTATGTAGGATCAGATATAGAGGCTATTTGCAGAGAGGCTGCAATATTTGCATTAAGAAAGGACATAAAATCAACAAAGGTTTCAATGAAGAATTTTGAGCAGGCATTAAACAAAGTAAATCCATCAATCACAAAGGAGATTGAGAAAGCCTATGAGGATATAAGGAAGCATTTCAAATCAGCAAGGGCAAAGGAAATGAAGGAGGAAAAGCCTTCTTACATGGGATAATGACAAAATTAAAAGAGGTTGTGGATTTTCTTGATAATGAGCTTTGTATTTCTGAGATTGAGGATAAGTCAAACAACGGGCTTCAGGTTTCTGGTGTTAAAGATGTTAATAAAATAGCATTTGCTGTTGATGCATGCCTTGAGGTTTTTGAGAAAGCAAAGGATTTTGATATGATTATAGTTCATCATGGCATTAGCTGGGATGATTCCTTAAAGTATTTGACTGGAATTAATTATTCCCGTGTTAAGTTTTTAGTTGACAATAATATTTCCCTTTATGCTGCGCATCTTCCCCTGGATAGGCATAAGGTCTATGGAAATAATGCGCAGTTCTGCAGGATTTTTGGGTTTAGCAATATAAGGGAGTTTGGTGATTACAATGGCCAGGTTATTGGGTTTTCAGCTGAGAAAGAAATTAGTTTAAAGGATTTTGTCAATGAGATTAATAAAAAATTAAATACTAAATGTAAGGTGTTTGATTTTGGAAAAAATAAAATCAAAAAAATAGGTGTTGTCTCTGGCGGTGGAAGCTCTATCTTAAATGAGGCAATTGAGAAAGAGCTTGACTGTTTTGTCACAGGCGAAGTTCAGCATCAGTCCTACCAGCTGGCAAAAGAGGGTAATATTAATCTTATTGCAGCAGGCCATTATGCAACAGAAACCCTTGGTGTTAAGGCCTTAATGAAGCTTATTAAGGGAAAGTTTGATGTTGATGTTAAGTTTATTGATGCTCCTAGCGGGCTTTAAGTTTTTCTTTAAAGCTCATATTTCTATCCCTTGTTTTATTGTGTTTTAAACTGAAATAATCCCGAGAATTCCCGGCAAAGGCTTATTAAAAGCAAAGTTTTTATATTGCCTAAATATTCTTTAATCAAAGGGGTGGTTAAATGAAAAAACCAAAGAATCTTATTAAATATCTGATTGGGCTTTTTACTGTAGTTGTTTTAAGGCTTGTTCCTCATCCACCGAATGTTGAGCCAATAATGGCCACAATGATGCCGTTTGCAAAGAGATGGGGAAAGCTAGCAGGATTATTTTTCACTCTTCTTGCAATATTAAGCTTTGATATAATAACAGGAACTTTAGGTGTTTGGTCAATAATGACAGCAGGCACATACGCGCTATTGGGAATTGCTGCTGGATTTTACTTTAAGAATAGGGAAAGTAGCATAAAGAACTATGTTAAATTCTCAGTTATAGGGACTTTAATCTATGATGCAATAACAGGCATTGGAACAGGAATGCTTTTCTTTAAGCAGTCTTTTATGCTAACTTTTATGGGCCAGATCCCTTTCACCCTATACCATCTGGCAGGAAACATTGCATTTGCAGCAATAGTATCTCCATTGTTGTATAGATGGGTCCTGGATAATCCACAGTTAGAAACACAGCCAGTTATTGACAAGCTTAAGTCTGTTTTTAGTGCAGCACAATAAGGGTTACCTACTAGAAATATCTTTTAATTTTCCTAAAAGGCAGTAATGGTTTGCTGGGCCTGATATTGTTGATAAGAAACTGAAGAATTTTTATTATTATCGAAAAATATATATAGTTGTGTTACCTTAAAGTAGTTATGCTCAATATTCTCATAGTTCACGGGGCCTATGGAAGCCCTGAGGAGAACTGGTTTCCATGGCTGAAAAAGGAGCTTGAAGACTTGGGCTATAATGTTTTTGTGCCAAGGTTTCCTACTCCTGAAAACCAAAATTTGAAAAGCTGGATGATGGTATTCAGTGATTACAGGAAATATCTAGATGAGAATTCAATGGTCATTGGCCATAGCCTTGGACCTGCATTCCTGCTTAATGTGCTTGAAAACCTTGACATAAAGATAAGGGCAGCTTTTTTTGTCTCTGGATTTACAGTGCTTTTAAATAATCCAGAGTTTGATGAGATAAACAAGAGCTTCATAGACAAAAGCTTTGACTGGAATAAAATAAAAAATAACTGCCGCAGATTTCATGTTTTCCATGGAGATGATGACCCTTATGTGCCCCTGGAAAAAGCAAGAGAGCTTGCAAAAAACCTGAATACAAATTTGACTGTAATAAGAAATGGCGGCCACCTGAATGAAAAATCAGGCTATGTAAGGTTTGACCTTCTTCTCGAGGAAATAAAGAACGAGCTATATTAAGTATT
>JAHJQG010000051.1 GCA_018819345.1 Nanobdellota archaeon | reverse complement strand
GCAGCATTTCCACTTCCAACCTTTAAAGTTCTGTAAATGTTCATGAAGCCATAAAAATCACAGTCAGTAAAAACATAAACAGGAAGCTTATGCTCATCACTTAATCTTCTTATAAAGCGCCTGCATGCCCTTGTTGGAACACCACCCATACTGATTAAAATGCAGTTTGCCTTTTTCCAGTATTTGTGCTTTACCAATCTTTGATGCATACCTGCTGTTTCAATTGCAAGTATAAAATCAGCATTTGTCTCAAACCCTAAATTCTCTACAGAGTTTGGTATGGCATATGCTCCAGAGCCCATTTTTGTGCAGTCTATCTTAATCTCTTTTTTTGTATCCGGATCCTGGTCAATAACAATAAGCTTTCCAGCAACAGCGCCGCCTTTTTCCTCAGGAATAAATCCAAGAGCTTCCCTGTTTACCATCATCATTGCCTCAATGTCATCCATAACAGCATCTGATTCCGGCTGCTCCTTAAAGCGGGCATCACCCCAGTTCTTGCTTACATAGTATGTCTCTCTTTTTGTTGCAATATCATCGCTATCAACAAGTTTTTTTGATAAAATCATCATCCGAAGAGTTTGTGCAAATGTTTTTATTGTAGAAGCAGTTAATGTCCTTGTTTTTATCTTGCCAAGAAGCTTGAAATAACCTTCCTCGTCATTGTATTCAACATTGCTTAATGAACGCAATGGTATGTTTAAATCAGGCTGCTTTTTGCTTAAAATCTTTTTATAAATTCCAGAGGCAATCTCTTTTATTTTTGAAGAAACATTATTATTCACTATCATCACCTTCTTCCCCGCGCTTTAATGCAAGCTCTTCATCAAAATCCTGATTTTTGCTTTTGTCAAACTCCATTGACTCAACCTTGCCCCTGTGCTCTTCTAAAATTTCCTTTAGCATTAACTCAACTTTCTTTTCTTCATCATCTTTTAAGCCAATTAATTCCTTTAATGCCTCCCCTACATGGGATATGTATTTTTCAATATAACTCCTTTTCTTAAGCTCAAAGCCAACTCTTTTTTTCTTTTTAACATAAGAGCCAAGTTTTCTCCCAGCTTCCTGCATTGCAAGCTTTATTTCTTTTATTATTTCAGGATAATGTGCAATTGCTTCCTTGCTCTCAGATGTAAATGGAACCCAGACAGAAGCAATATGGACAAGTATGGTCAATGGCCCAACTGGCAAAGAGCCATTGCTCTGCTGCAGGCCATAGTTTCTCCATGCTGTTGATACAACTGACTTAGACATTGCACAAGCTCCCTGCTGATACAATAAAGGAACCCTGTTTGCAAATCTTAGCAATGTTGCTGTTTTATCAGCTGGCTGATTGCCGCCATATGCAATTCCAACCTCTATCACAAACGGATTCCCCCTGTAAACATCTGGCGGCCTTGTAAGAGAGCAGTAAAACTCTGCATTTATCTCTTTTCTAAGGCCCTTTTCAATCAAATCCTGGCCAATTGGAGAAATACAATCAGTAGGAGGAGATATTATCTTTGTTTGTTTTATTCCATTAACAAGCTTTTCTGCCATTTCCATTGAGAGCTTGCCTGGCTTTGTATTTGGCAGTAAGGCAGCATTTTCACAGATCTGTTTTGCAGTTCCAGAGCCAACCCTTGAGAATTCATTTGTAAGAAAGCTTTGCAATGTTCTTGAATCTGTAAGCTTAAGCATTTTAATCATTCTGCCAAGCTCAACACCATATGGATGGGGCTTGATTTCCTTTGGCTCCTTTGGAAGCTTGTCAGTTGCCCTTGCGAATATAATCTGCTCTGCCTTTGGATTTGTATAAATCAATGTAGCATGGGGATTTATTATGGCTGTCTGTTTTATGTATTTGTCAATACTTTGCCCTCCTTTCAAATAAGATGCCTCTATATCAATCTCAACCTTTGTTCCGTGATCTTTGTTCCACTCAATAATATCCTCTTTTATTATCCTTGGCTTGTTCTTGTGCGTGTCTAGATGCAGCTCATAATAATGTGCTGGCTCATTAGGTGAGATTTTTGATGTTATTTTAGCTGGCCTGCCTGTTGTCAGCTGGCCATACATCACAGAGGCAGATATACCAATACCCTGCTGGCCCCTGCTCTGGCTTAGCTTAAAGAATTTGCTTCCATATAATAATTTTGCAAATATTTTTGGAATCTGTTTTTTCACAATTCCAGGCCCATTGTCTTCAACAATAATCCTGAAGCGGTCATTTCCCATATCTATAGCTTGAATATTAACTTCAGGCAAAATCCTTGCTTCCTCACAGGCATCAAGCGAGTTGTCAACAGCTTCTTTTATTGTTGTTAGTAAGGCTTTTCTCTTATTGTCAAAGCCAAGAAGATGCCTGTTACGGCTAAAAAACTCGGCAACAGATATCTCCCTCTGCTTTTTTGCCATTTCATGCGCTTTGGTTTTTTTTGGTGTTTCAACAAGCTCGGGATTTATTTCTGTTAGCTCATTAAGCTCTGTCTGCTTTATCATTTTATTTCTAAATCTCTTCTCTTCATATTGCTTCTTCTTTTTTCCAGCCATTTGTAGACACTGGAATGCGGGCTTCCGCTTAATAGTGACTCAACAGCCCTTTTTGCTATAGCAACATTCTCTGAAAAGCCAATTATTCCAATTGTTTTGCCATAAACTGAGATATATGTTTCTGTAAGCTCTTCTATTGTTTTTCTTGAGCGTCCTTCTGCTCCAATAACCCTTCCCTTCAGCCTTATCATCTGGTTTTTTGATTTAATATAATCAGCCATGTTAATCATTTCCAGCATGTAATCCTGTTTTAATAAAAGCAGTGCTATATCAGGATTGAAGCCGCGGCCAATTGCCTTTACAACCTCTCTTGCACTGTAAAGCCCTAGAGCATCTTCCCCTTCTAAAAAAACATCACCCTCTTTTGAGTCTATCTTCAGCTTTATATTAGTGGCTGACTCTATCTGTTTTTTGGTAATGCCATCTGTTCCTATAAGCACAGCAATTCTCTCCTTTGGGATTTTTGTGCCATACATATATTCTGCCATGTTAAAAAGTGAGTTTGGATTTGTTTTTAAATTTTTATATGCCTGAGTTATTCTTTTATTGTTTTTGCCTGCTTTAAATCTTTCAAGAAGTATTCCATGCAGTCAAGAGCACAAAAAGATGCTTTTTTCCTGAAATCCCTTGGACCAAATATCAGTTTGTAATGCTCTGTGTAGTAGGGATTTATGGGATTTCCGCATACAGCGCATACTGCTTTCTCACTGTCTTCAAGCTGTTGTATCTTATCACTAATGAGTTTTTTGATATGTATTCCCCCTTCTTCTTCAAGGTCTTTTTGTAATTTTATTAAATCCTCATGCTCTAAATTATCAACTATCTCCCTTAATTTTTTCTTCATGTTTACCTCTTCTTTGTTTCTTCAAATTTTATAATCCAGATATTTTTTCTTGGGTCAAACTGGAAAACAACATCATGCTTTTTATTTTTATCAAGTGCAAAAAGCAATGGCATGGGTATGGTTGTCTCATAGCTTGAGCCGCGCTTGTAAAGCTTTCTTCTTATCTCGTGCATTTTATTTTATACTTATTTTTTTACTTATCTTAATTAATATTATTATACTTATAATTATACTTATATATAAATGTTTTGGTTTTAGAGAAATAGAAAATTAATGTTTTGGCCTAATGGTTTCATGGACTGCTGAGATAAACAATCCTGCTGTCCAGCTAAACCTGTTCTCGCTCTGGTAAATCCATGTTCTCACTCTTCTTCCCTTGCTATTGTAGATTTCAGATGTTGTGCTGTGTTTACAGATCAGCTTGGCAATTCTCTTAAGAACATGCTCTGATTCTTTTTTCATTCCTAGTTTATGCTTTGCAATAGCATCAAAGCAGCCAATCCATGGCCAAGAAAAGCCATTATGATATTTCAGGAGCCCTCCAAAAATATTAAGAATAGATGACTTATACCAGGGGTAGGAAGGATAGTTTGTTACCATAGGAATCTTATCCAGCTTATTTTTTATTATGAACTTCTGTATTTTCATTCCCTTTTTTCTGTCTGCAACATCCCACACAATTGCCAGAACATTGCCTGTTGATGAAAAATAATCCTGCTCCTTGCGGTCAATCCAGTCTATATAATACTTTCCGTTCCAAAAGTCCTTATTAATGCCTTTCTTAACTATTTCTGCCATTTTTGAATATCCCCTGGCATCATCACTTTTTTTGAGCAGTGATGCCAGTTTGCTAAAGTCATTTAATGCCTTGAAATAACACACATTGGTAAACAGAACTTCCCCCTGCTTCAGGGCAGATTCTGCCCAGTTAGCACCAAAACCCTCATCTATCAGAAAATCGTTATCCTTATCCTGGTTTGATATCCATACCACTGCCTTTAGGATTTTTTTATAGTTATCTTCCAAAAAATTTTTATCCTTGCTTTGCACAATATAGTCATAGCATGCTATTATGAAGATAATGTTCTGGGTTACAGAAGGAGAGATAAAATAACTTCCGTGGTAAACAGGAAACAGAATATTCCACCTTAACTTTAGTCCCATCATATTCAGGTAATATAAGGGACTTGATATTCTCTTGGGCAAGAGCCCGTCTTTGCGCTGGTATTTTAAATAAAGCAATAAATTCTTTTTTACTATCTCAAAATCATTTAATTTATTGGCGCCAAATGATGCAAAAAAAGAATCCCAGGACCAGGTACGTTCGTCGAAGGTTACCTGTGATAATACCAAGAGGATAGTAGTTTCTTCTTAAGTCCTGTACTGCTACTTCATAGGCCTTATCAATAATAGACATATGTGCCATATTATTTAATAGTTATAAAAATCTATTGGTTTTATGGCTTTTTTACCGCAAAGTTTAAAAAGGGCAACATAATCTCCTGAATTTACTGCTCGATTCATTGGGCAGAACAAAATTTAGTAGAGGAATTAAAAAAATGGAAGGAAAAGTTAAGTGGTTTAATAGGAAGAAAGGATTTGGCTTCATTGAAGGCGAAGATGGGCAGGACTATTTTGTTCATCATACAGCACTGGAACAAGGAGCATTTCTGCATGAGAATGATGCAGTAACCTTTGAGGCTGTTGAAACAGACAGGGGAAAGCAAGCCCAAAAAGTTGCTTTAAAGGGTGGAAGTGCAGCTCCAAAAAAGGAAAAACCTGCTAAGGAAGAACCTGCTGAGGAAGAACCAGAACAGGAAAACACAGACAGTGAAGATTTCTGAGTTGAAACTGCATAAAAAATAGCATAATTCTTGAAAAGAATTCTATTTTTTTGAATTTTTTTTCTTTTATATTAATTTTTTAGTAAGTTTTTTATATAAACTATTTATCTTCAATTGTTGAGCGCTGGTGGTCTAATGGCTATGACTGCGGCCTTCCAAGCCGTATATCCGGGTTCGAATCCCGGCCTGCGCATAGATTTGTTTGTTAAGATTAATTTCTTTATATTCCTTAAAAGCTTGATTCCAGTACCACTGTTGCAACAAAGTTGAACAAGATTGTAACAACAAAAGCAATGAAGATATAAAGCAAGGTGCTTTTTATCATATTCTGGCCTATGAGATACTGCTCATTAAGGCTGTCAGAGCCATTCTCAATTCCATTTGCAAGCACAGTAAGGATATATATTATTTCAATAACATATATTCCAATAACTATCTGAAAAAAATAAGTTGGGATCCCATCACCAAACATTCCCATAACACCCATAGAAGCCCCTGCTGATTCTGATCCTTCAGCAAGTGCTTCCATACTTCCTCCAAGTTTTTGGATTATTGTGGTAACCATGGATGTTATGCCAACAACAACCCCTGCTATTGCCGGAGCTATGAATGATAGCTGTGATTTCATTGATGATATGACATCTGCAAGCAAGTCCCTCAGCCTCTCATTAACCCTATGGATTTCTTTTATATAGCGGGAGACATTTACAAGTGATTGTGCTGCAACCTGAGGCCCTTTCTTAATGCTCTGAATCAGAACTTTCATTGAGCTCTGGATAATGTTTGAAGGGAAAAATAAGATTGCGCCTGATTTTTCATTGAATATGGCTTCTTTGACACTCATGCCAAGCCTGCTTATGTTCATACTGACTATCTTAAAAAAATTTCCAGAGGTTGTATCTCTCATGATTTCAGCTACCTTACTAAACGCAATCTCAGCAGGAAGCCCATCACCAAGCCTGTTGCCTAGCTGGAACAGTGCTGATGAAAATTCATTCTCAAGCTTCTTTGTATCTTCCCTTATTTTTATCAGGTTTTTTGATCTAAGGCTATAATAAATTCCTATGCCCAGACCGAAAGCAAGGGGTATGAAAAGACTTAATATTGCTGCACCCAAACCATAAGGGCCAACTATCTGTCCAGCCATAGGGCCCTCTTTTACAACACTTTCATGATAATCAAGAAGCAAAAAGCCTCCACTGCCTGCATCAAAGCCTGGGTTTATTGCATGCATTATAACAGGGCTTAATCCAATAATAAAAAATATCACCCCAATTATAATGCTTATAAAGAGGGGATTTATCCTCAGTTCTAATGATCCTATTCTGATAATGATATTCTTGTATTTCTTTAGTTCAGGATTAGCCTGTGATATATCTGTCTCGCCATAACCAGTGGGCCTTTTGGAAAGTATTATCTTGCCCATTGAATATACTATTAAGGGCAGGGCAACATTGTAGATAGAGGCTACATAGTACCATTTAATATTCTCCATAAAGCTGACCATCAAGGGGAGGATTACCAAGCCAAGAAGGGGCATTACCACGCCAAGCATGTGCAGTGTTTGTATTGGGGACTGCAGGTTATGTGCATAGTGAAGCATCTTTTCGTAAGTGCCCTCAAGCATTACATCTAACGCCCTGTCAACCAAGCTTAACCTGCGGTCTTCAGATGGCTCATACAAGGATGACTCTACAAGGTGAAATGACTCTATAAACTCAATGTTCCATTTTCTCCATGTCTCAAGATAGTTATCCAATGATTCTTTCACAGACTCATATTTCTCTGTTTCAACATCCCAGAGAACCTTCTTTAAGTCAAGTGATAACGGCGGAGCAATGTGCTCTGCAGCAAATGCTATAGCCCCTTCAAGGTTTGATGTATGCCTCATAAAGGTTACAACATAGAAGATGCACTGCACCATCTGGTTGCTTGCTTTCAAACGCCAGCCGTTTGCCAGAAACTCGGGCAGCTTTCTGAAAAAAAACATAAGAATAACCCCTATAACAGAAAAATAAAACACAAAAAATAAGGATTTTAATAATAAAAAACTAAAAATACCTCCAAAAACTATGATTAAAAGAGGGACAAGTATTGCAAAGCTCTCTGTTCCAGAAGGAGTTACATTTAAATGGCAGATATTAAGTGATTCCTGTATTAAACCAGAGGTTTTCTTATCTGGTTTCATTCTTAGTATCTTCTCACTTAAATTACATAATTTCTCGTAAAGAGACAGCTCCTTTGGAAGATACTCCTTCTTAAAGTCAGAATATTCACGCGAGGTTATTTCCTTTCTGGTTTCCTCTATGGGTGTATTAAGTTCTTCATTCAGTTTTTCCCTGTATTTTGATAAAATTTCCCTAAGGTCTTTGTCCTCTTCCATAAAAAATCCTCAAACTTTTTTCTTCTTAAGTTCCTTTTTAAGCCATTTCTCCCACTCAGACAATATCCTTTTGCTGTCTAAAGAGCCAATGTCTTCTTCTACTTTATCTGATATAATATGGAACTCATCATTTGCATTAATAACAAAATCTGCCTCTAAGATTTCAGGCATCTTTAATTTAATAGAGTAGTCAAGAATCATTTTTTTTATATCTGCCCTTAGCATTATGTTGCTCCAGACAGCATCCCAGTCAGAGGACCATTCCTTTACATTCCCTGCAATAGCCTTCAAAACATCTGAGTCACCATTTATTATGTCTTTGCTTGGCTCAAGCATATCTGTTTTAGGATCATATTTCATAAGGTCTGAGAATCCGCCTTCAAGCAAGGGATCATTCTCCCAGTGCTTTCTTACCTCTGTTATTTGTGTGACACGCCTCCACCTATGCAGGCCATCCGCACTCTTTATTGGGTTTGCAACTATTATAAGGTCTGTTGCCTTAAATGATGTTTTTGGAACTTTTAAATCATTAACAACCCTGTCATAGACACCATATGGAGAGTCGCCATGGATTGTTCCTGCAACAACATTTGCCAAAGCCCCAACCCTCATAGCCTCATATAAAGCTAGAGCCTCTACACTTCTTACTTCTCCGACTATTAGGCATGAATCACCCATTCTCAATGTTGTTCTTATACCTTCGTCAGCAGCAACCTCAGTAGTTCCCTTAGTCATTGCAGCTGCAACTTTCATTGACTGGATATTATAGCCAAGTTTTCTTAAAGAATTTACTGGAAGCTCTAATGTATCCTCTATTGTAATAACGCGATATTTTCTCATAATCTCTGTCATAATGGCTGCAAGAAGGCTTGTCTTTCCAGCAGACCTTGTTCCTGCAACAAGTATGGTCCTTGAGCCGTCAACAATAAAGCTTATCAATCCAGCTGCAAGAGGTGATATCATGCGGTTCTTCATAAATAATGGAAGTGTCCATGGCTTGTCCCTATGGCGCCTGAATGCATATGCAATCCCTGATGGATTTAATGGAGCAGAGATAACAGCAACCCTTGCCCTTGCCCCTGGTATTATGAGCTCTGTGTCAAGTATTGGATTCGCCTCATCCAATGGCCTTCCAGACAGCATTCTTAATTTTGATGCCCATGATTCTGACTCTGTTCTTGTCGGAATGACATTTGTCATGCATTCCCCAAAATCCTGATGAACAACAAACATTGGTGTCTGGCCCATGGGGCTGTTAATTGTTACATCCTGAATTCTCTCATCCTGAAGCAGAACCTCTATCAATCCAAAACCAACAGTGTATCTTACCAAAATATTAGTTAGTTCATCAACATCCTTTGATTTTATTGTCAGGTTGTTGTGCTCAGCAAGGTCTTCAATTAAATCATGGCCAATGTTGTAAAACACCTGCCTCATGCGCTCAGGATTAACAAACTCTGACTGTTTTGGCTTATATTCTGAGATTATCTTTCTTGCCTGGTCAATCAAGTCATACTTCTCTTCAGATATCTTGAATTCCGGAGGAAGAATATGATAAAGATAGA
Organism: Nanobdellota archaeon; assembly: GCA_018819345.1. Classification (GTDB taxonomy): domain Archaea; phylum Nanobdellota; class Nanobdellia; order Woesearchaeales; family CG1-02-33-12; genus CG1-02-33-12. The sequence goes on along the minus strand of JAHJQG010000051.1, from coordinate 4,419 downwards.
GTATTGTGTCTGGAACCTTAAAGATGGTTACCTCATTCTCACCTATCATATAGCTGGCAAGTTCTTCCCCTTCCGAGGGGTAAGCAGCCATAAGCTTTGTAAACATGAAATCCGGCTTTATTGAAGGGGTGAATACCTGCCTGTAAAGAGTTCTGTCTCCTAATCTGAAGCCTGCAATATGGGGCTTGGCAAGGGTTATCAGCTTTGTCTTGTCCATTACCCCAAGAATATAATTTAGTATTGAGATAAACTTCTTTTCACAATGGATACATTCCTCACTATTTGTTTTATCAAGATTTATTTTTTCCCTTCTTAAAAGTCTCTTAAACTCAACATATGCTCCAAGAGGGTCGCTCTTAAACAGATTAAACATTATATTCTGCATCTGCGTATAGCGGTAGTTAGCGCATTTTATACAGCCAGCATCTGAACCAAGGCTATTGTAATCAAACAGCTTTTTTTGTTTGAAAAGTTTTTTGTAAACCTTTGCTATCTCTACAAGAATTTGTGTTTGGTCAAAGTCATACTCATAGTCTCTCTTCTGGGAGAAAACAATCTTTGTAGCATTTCCTACTTCAACTAGCTTTGTTATTGTCCTTGACATGCATTGTGGATTATCCTCTAATGAAGGCAGGGACGAGCATTTTTCGCAGTTTATTTTAAGGGTAACATCATCTCCTTCCCTTATTACCTCGTAAGAGCAAACCTTATTTTTTTTAAATAGAGGCATTTTATTTGTTTTTATCCTCCCCTTTTTTCAGAATCTGCAATGCCACCTCAATAAGATGGGACTTATTCCTGTATTTAATATTATCTTTAAGCTGGGAATTAATCCAATCTATTAATTTCTTATCTATTGTTGCGCTTATTGGCTTTTTCATATTATAAAATATATTTTATATTTTTTATAATATTTTATAATATAACTTATATTTAAAACTTATGATTATTTTGTACTACTTTAATATACTAACATAAGATTTATTATTAAGCTTAGTTTATTAGCATTATAATTAAAAGAATCTTAGGAATTGGTAAAAAAATGCAACAAACACCTGAAACACCAAGCCAACCAACATCAGCCATATCAAACATTGTTAACAGTCTTAACAGGCGACTTAGAGTCCTTGAGGAAAGGCATAGCCAGATCCAGAGAAAAACAGAGGTTATTGAAGACAATATGATTAATAGGCATAAAGAAGTCTCTGAAGACATAAAAAAAATAAATTTGGATATAAAGGAGCTGAAAAGGGATTTTGAGGATATTAAGGATAACATGAAGCTATTGATTAAAGAAGTAGGGTCAAGGGCAAAGAAAGAGGATGTTGATGTTATACAGAAGTACATTGATCTTTGGAATCCAACAAACTTTGTAACAAACCGCGAGTTGGACAAGGCAGTTAAAAGAATAATCAGTGAGAAATAGAAAGTTTTAAAAAGTTTTTATAAAATAAAAACAACTAAGGTGAAATAATGGCCTTATTTGGCTCAAAAAAGGGTGAGGAAGAGACTAATGAACAACCGGGCACTAGTGAGAATCCTGTTGATATGGTTCTAAAAATGAGGGAACAAGGTCTTTCCAATAACCAGATTATCACAAGTTTGCAAAGAGAGGGGTATGATACAACGCAGGTATTTGATGCAATGAACCAGGCAGACCTTAAAAGAGCGAATGGAGCTCCTATAGAAGATAGTGGAGCAGAGATACAGAACCAGATTTATCCAGAAGAGCTGATGGATGAGCCGCAGCAGTTTGAGCAGCAACCAGCTTATCAGGAACCTGATTACACTAATAAAGAGGTAGCTAAAATAGAGGAGCTTGTAGAGGCAGTTGTAGAGGAAAAATGGGTTGACCTTGTAAAGGATGTCAATAAGATTATTGAATGGAAATCAAAAGCAGAGTCAAACATAGCATCCATAAAACAGGAAATAGAAGATTTGAAAGAAAGCTTTAACGGGCTGCAAGAAAGTATAGTTGGCAAAATAGATGAATATGACAAGAACATTGTCAAGGTCAGCACTAACATAAAGGCAATGGAAAATGTTTTCCAGAAGGCAATACCAGCATTTACAGAGAATATTAATGAGCTGGCAAGAACAGTGGAAAGCCTGAAGAGCATTTCAAAGAAAAGAAAAAGATAGGATTTCTTACTCAAATTTTATTATATTAGCTTGCTTAGATAAGTAACTCATTGCAAAAGCACCTATAAGCAATATCAATGCAAGACCTAAAACCTTGGGATGTGTTAATGTTGCGGCTAATGCAGACTCTCCCCTAGTGCCAACAGCTGATTTATTTACAGCAGTTTCATTAACATCTGATGTTATTGGTTCTGTAAAGAATATCTTGCCAAATGAAGACAGAATAATTATTAAAATTATTATAAGTATAAAACTCCTTGTGCCTGATTTAGTGCCCATAATTGCTAGTACATTCTCATCTGATGCACCTAAAAATTTGTAGATTAGGACTGCAAAGAATGCAAAGAATATAAAAATAAAAAACGTAGGAGTTACAAATTTGATTAGGTCTCTTGTCGGCCCTGATAAAGCAAGTATGAAAGCAAGAGCAAGAGCAAGCATTGCATTAAGGTTTTTGTTCTCACCCAATATTTTAGTAAGGGTTAAGATAGCATACAATAAAACAAATATAAATATTAAATAAAAAATTACATTAAAATGCTCCAATAATCCTACATCCAAAAAAGTAGCCATTTTTATTTATTCCCTTTAAAGATATTCATAAGGCCCTTAAGAGGTTTAAAAGTTTCCTCACCACTTGTGATAATTGCAATGATTATACCAAACACTAAGAGTACTAAAATAATAGCTAGTGTATCTGGATCAATATTAAACCAGCTAAAATTAGACCACCATCCTGCTGAAACTCCAAATATATATATTATGACAGCAAAAGCAGGAATCAGTATTGCGCCGCCAGCACCTTTTGGTTCATATCCAAAAACGCCAGATAACAGCAAAACCATTATAATTGCTATAAGCACTAATGCAACATTTGGCAATGCACTGTTGATTATAAGAACAGCATCCTTGCCTTCAGGGTAAGTGCCCATTATATGCGGGATAACAACAACCATTCCTAAGACCAAAGCAATAACAACATTGAACCTTTTACTATCTGTCCCAAATATATTTGCTTTTTGAAGAACTGCAAAAACAACTGTAAATATCAGTAAAAATGGAAGCATCACATCAAGCATGCCCCAGCTCTCCATTATCTCAAACAACTCAACAAAATTAGTCATTTTTCATCCTCCTTTTTTAATAAGATTTTTTATTATTCCTCTTTTTTTTCTTTTTTAGGACCACTACTGCCAGTAATCCAAAGTATTATACCAATAACAAAACCAATAAGTATTAATGATGCAACCCAGTCTGTGTCCCATTTTGTGCTTATGAATTCCATAATAAAGCTAAGCCAGGATTGTCCTTCCTCTGTTTTAATTGCATTGAGGAATATTCCTAATATTCCAACAAACATAATCCACATAAATGCTGTATTCCATCCACCCGGCAAGAAAAAACCTTCCTCAGTTTCCTTGGCAAATGAACCAACTAATATCAGGAAAAACACAGAAAGCAAAAGAAGAATTACAACCTGAGAAGATATTTGTGTTATAGCCTCAACAAGTTTTGATGATGCAATAACAAAAAACGCAACAACAAATGCAACCATTGCATCAAGGTTCTTTTTTGGATATTTTTTCTTGCCTATTTCTTCTACTCCAAATACTTTTGTTTTTTCAAGTATTGCAAAGACAATTGTAAAGACCAACAAGAAAGGGAGAATGACATCATAAATTCCAAGTTTTCCAAAAAATTCTAGTGTCTCTCTGAATACAGATTGTTCTGCCGCCATGTTAATGTTATCAGGTGTTGAGGGATATATAAAACTTTCGCTTTTTTAAGAGTGTAATTTAAAACTCTGATTAGCTGAAAAAAACTTTTTGATAGTTCATAAAGATATTATTTGCAGTTTCATTTATATCTGTATTTTTTATTTCTGCAATCTTTTTTATTGCTTCTATTATGAAAGAGGGCTCATTCCTCCTGTTTTTGTAAGGGCTTAGATAGGGTGAGTCTGTTTCTGTCAAAAGCTTGTTTATATCAACAATTTCTGCCAGCTTCTGGAAATGCTGCGAATAAGTTATGTTTGTTGGAACTGAAAAATAAAAACCGAGCTCTGCTGCTTTTTTTATTAATTTTAATTTTCCGCTAAAGCAGTGGAGTATTACCTTTTTGGCATTTGAATTTTCTAATATATCAATAACATCTGGTTCTGCTTTTCTTGAATGTATGATCAAGGGCTTGTTTATTTTTTTGGATATGTTGATTATTTTCAGGAAAATCTCTTTTTGAAGCTCCTGCTCCTGCTTTTTTTTGCAGTATTTGTAATCG
>JAHJQG010000010.1 GCA_018819345.1 Nanobdellota archaeon | reverse complement strand
TGCACATATCCTCAAGCGCCCTTGATGCCACAGGACTTCCCAAGCTCATGTTCGCAACATCTATATTGTTAAGCAGGGCCCATTCTATTCCTGCTGCAACTGTTGCATCTGAGCCGCTTCCATTTGAATCAAGCACTTTTACTGCATACAAGGTTGCATCAGGTGCAACTCCGCAGTTTTTTCCAGCTGCTATTCCCGCTACATGTGTTCCGTGGCCATAGTCATCAAAAGGGCTATCATTATCTTTGATAAAATTATATCCTTTATTTCTTGTAAAATTCCTGCTCACTTCATTGTGATTGTAATCAACTCCAGTGTCTATTACTGCTATTTTTATTCCATTCCCTTTTGATTTATTATGCGCTTCGTAAGCGCCTATGTTTTCAAGGTTCCACAGGTTTTCTTTCGGTCTGAAATAAGCCCTCGAATCCTTTTTTACCGGAATAATTGAGAACTTGTTTGACAAGTCGACTGATTTCATTGCATTAAGAGTGTGCCTGAAGCTTTTTTCAAATATCCTGTTAACATCTTTTCTATAGATTTTATTAGCTATCTGCTCTGCATCTTCTCCTGTGCAGATAATGCTTATGTAGGGTATAACTTTGAACTGATGGGTTATCTTGCCTATTCTTCCAATCTCCTTTGCCACATTTTCCTTTACTTTTCTGTTGTTTTCTGTTTCTATTATAATCTCCAGAGGGCTTTTATCTTTCTTACTTTGAAATATCTTATTCAGGAGAACCTCTTTTCTCTGCACTCTTAATTCCCTCCTGTATTTGTTTAAATTCATATAATCTTATGAAGAATTATTTTTAATAAGAGTTTACTAGTTTTTTTCGTGAGATTATCGTCTTTAAGAAATATTTTCCTGTTAAATTGAAAGATATTCTAAAGCTAGGGTTCTTTAATGAAAGAATTCTAAAATATAAAGAAAATTTTAAACTGAAGGAAGATTATTTTTAATTAACTTGATTCGAGAATGTAAAATCTTAAATAAGCTAATTTTATCTGTTAATTAAATAAGGTACAGCTTAATTCTAAAATGATTTTAAAAAATCAAAAGTGGGCTTATCAAATAATCATTTAACAATAGTAAAATATTTAAACTAAGAATGATTTATAGTTCCTATGAAAAATAATTTTGGATTGGACAAAATAATATTATTGAGTTATGCTGCTTTTATAATATATTCATCTTCATTTGCAATTGGTTTGAATCTATATTACCATAACAATGTACACTATAAAACAGATAATAAAAAGATTTTTCAAAAAATAGATGGACCTCTTAGTTATACAAAACTTGTTATTAATGAGGATAATTCAGTTGAAATTCTCAGATCTTCACTCACAAATTCTAGATCCTATAAAGCAGAGAATATCGATGCAAATGTTAATGAAATATATAAAAAAGGTGGAACATTTTATGTAGATGAACATTCAAAAAAATATCCTCAGGTCTTTGAAGAAGCTAACCGAGATTTTAGAAAACAGACGAAAAGATTTGAACATACTATTGAATATCCTATCTTTCAACCAGCTGAACTAGATTTGATAAAAAAATTTATATTTTTTAGATAAAACTTTTCAACCGCAACCTTAATAAACTTCTTTCTATTATTATTATTTATGATTCCATGGACAAGAAAATATCGGCCAGAAAATACAAATGAAGTTCAGGGCCATGACAAGGCGCTTGCAGAGCTTAAGGACTTTATTCTTAATTTCAAAAACCAGAAGAAAAAAGCTGCTTTGATATACGGCTCATCAGGAGTTGGAAAAACATGCTCTGCTTATGCCATTGCAAATGATTTGAATTATGAGGTCTTTGAATTAAATGCATCTGACTTCAGGAACAAGAATATGATTGAATCAAGGCTTGGCTCTGCTATGATGCAGAGAAGCCTTTTCTCAGGCAATAAAATAATACTTATTGATGAGATTGATGGGCTTTCAGGAAAACAAGACCGTGGAGGAGTATCTGCACTTGCAAAACTGATTGATAAAAGCATGTTTCCTGTTATAATGACTGCAACTAATCCTTATGACGGGAAACTTAATGCTTTAAGAAAAAAAGCTAACCTGATTCAATTCTATAATCTTAATTATCTTTCTGTTTTCTCTGTTTTAAAAAACATATGCACTAAAGAAAAGATAAAATTTAATGAAGTTGCATTAAAGTCATTGGCAAGGCATAATGCAGGAGATTTAAGGTCAGCAATAAATGATTTGCAGACATTAACACATGAAAACAAAGAGCTTAAGGAAGATGATCTGAAAGAGCTTTCTGACAGGAACAGGACAGAAAGCATGCTTAGTGCATTAATGAAGGTTTTCAAGACAACAGACATTGATATTGCAATAAAGGCATTTGAGAATGTTGAAGAGGATATTGACAAGCAGTTTTTATGGATTGACCAGAACCTGCCAGAAGAATACCAAAAGCCAGAGGATCTTGCAAGGGCTTATGACTATTTGTCAAAAGCAGATGTTTTCAAGGGTCGAATAAGAAGATGGCAGTACTGGAGATTTCTTGTTTATGTAAATGCAATGATTTCAGCAGGAGTTGCTGTTGCAAAGGATGAGAAATACAGGGGCTTTACCTCTTACAAGCCAACAACAAGAATTCTTAAGTTGTGGAGAGCAAACATGAAGTACCAGAAAAGAAAAAGCATTGCATCAAAGATTGCAGAGAAAACACATACATCATCAAAAAGGGCCTTGCAGGATACATTGCCATACTTATCTTTAATATTTAAAAAAAACAAAGAGCTTTCAGGCAAGCTTGCAAAGGAATTTGAGCTTGACAAGGATGAGATTGAGTGGCTGAAAAAAGGATAGTTTACTATTCTAAAGTTAAGATTAACAAAAATTTTAAATATAACCTATGTTTTAATGTAATTCATGAATCGAGAAATGATGAAGAATGTTGAGGAGATAATTGGAAAAAACCTTTCACGTATTATTAAGATTCATTACAAAGTTAATATCAAAGGTTATACTTCACCAGGATATATTATTCCTTGTTCTGAAAGTCAACTTAAAGAAGAATCATCACGTTCTAATTTTCAATATATCAAAATTTGCAGTGCTCTAAATAGTAAGAGAGAACCTGCTTATGGAGTAATTCCTTCTAAGATTAATATAAAAGATATCTATTGGATTGAGGTTCTTGATTATCCTGTTTTTCATGAAGGCAATGATCTTCCACTATCTGACATAATTGAAGTTTGCCTTAAAAACAAGTGGAATAAACCTGGCATTACAAGGTTGTTTACCTTGGATAATAAAGAAAATATTGAAAAATCACTTGGAAGAATAAAAAAAATAACTAATAGCAAATATCCTTCTTTAAATTTTGAGTACGCAAATCAGCTAGTAGTATTGGATAGTATTGGAGAAATTAATTAATTTTTGGGAATTT
>JAHJQG010000050.1 GCA_018819345.1 Nanobdellota archaeon | reverse complement strand
CTCTCGCTATCAAAAACAATTCTTTTCTTACTGCATTTCAACAAATTAGCAGCAAGCCTTTTCTGGGTCTTAAGCTTCATTTTTATTCAGTTTTTTTTGTCAATATTTTGTTTTTTGAACAATTCTTTAAATCTTGTTTTGAACTCTTTCTGGCCCTTTCCTTCTATTATTTCTTTATATTTTTTAACATCATATAAGTCATAAACTAATTCATCTATCTCCTTCTCTAATCTTTTAACTTTATTTAAAAATTCCTCTTCTTTACTACTTGAGCTTAATTTACTAAGAACAATCTTAATATCTTGTTTATTAATTGGAACCTCTATATTGTAAATAATTTCCTTAATATCTTTCGACTTTTTTAATTGTTCTTTTATTAAATTTAGATAAGTTTTGATATATTTCAAAATAGTTTTATCTTTGACTTTAATATAATCTACTAAATTAAGGTAAATTTTATTATCTTGCACTCTTAAGCCTGAAAACTTAGCATTATCTCTTATCGAAAAAGAAACAAAATCTGAAATTTTCTTTGTCTTCTTATTTTTTATTAAATTATTAACATCTAAAGACTTTAATTCTTGTAAGGTCCTGTTTATTGTTAAAATTTCATCAACTTTTTTAACTATCTTTTCTGCTAATCTTTTTTCTTCACTGGTTTTTGGTAATTTAATTGCTAATTTATCTAAATGTTGTTTTGTATATCTATATCCGCTTCTACCTAAACCAACACTTATTCTCTTAAAATAAAATTCTAAACATTTTGAATTTAAAAGACCCAATATAAACTTTAAATTTATTTCCTTATTTTTAGTTGATATAAAATAAGCAGTATTTTTAATGAGATAAGTTCCATCATCATAAGAGAAATTATTTTGCATAGAAATATCGGGAGTTACTATTTTTTCTTTATTTAATAAATTATAATAAGCACAAGGTCTTAATTCGTACCATTTTTTATTCGTTTTTATTATATCAGTTCTTTTTTCTAATTCCTGTTTGTACTTCTCCAAATAATCTTTTGTATTTGGATAATCTGATATATTTACTCCTTCGGGGAAAATTAAATATAAACCCTTATACATAATTTTATATTTTTTAATATCTTTTCCATCTAAAATTGGTTTTAGTAATTTCCTTTCTAATTTGTATTTATTTATTACTTCATCATTAACAATAAATACATCATCTTTCCCCGTTTTAATACCCGCATTACATTCTCCAATTTTACTTAATTCATAATCTTTTACTTTTTTTATCTTCTCAAAAATTTTTAATTCATCATCACTTATTAATTTCCATTCTTCACTTATTCTTTTTCCATTCTCAGACTTAACTTGCTTTAATATTATATCTTGGTCAGCTGTAAAAGAATTAATATATTCATCCTGATAATCATTTCTTTTATGTAGGTAGATATGATAAATCAATTTTTTTAGATTAGCATCCCATACTAGTTCTTTAAAATCACCTTTAACATTAACTACTCTAATGTTATTTGATTTCTTTTTATCTAATATTAAGATAGCTGGATCCACTGTGACATTGGCAAAAACTTTAGAACCCCTTAAATCAATAAATTCTGCTATATGTGTATTTTCAGAGGTAAATGCTCTAATATACTTACCATATCTCGTCTTTGTAAACTTACTAGAGATAATATAACCAAACTTACCATTATTATTTAACCACTTAACCCCCCTATATAAGAAATAAACACATAAATCATTATCGCCATGGTAGATTTCTTTATAGTTCTTTTCTAAATATTTTTTCTCCAATATTGATATTTTCTCTTTTCTTACATAAGGTGGATTCCCTACAACAAAATCAAATTTCTTATTTTTTATTGCATCTATCTCCTCTTGGTCTTTGGCTAAACTTCTAGAATAACTATTTTGAAATTCCCACATATTCTTTTGTACTTTTGCTGGGTCTAAAGAATTAGTTCTATATATTTCAAATCTCTTTAATTTATATTTTTTATCTTCTCTTCTTATTTTTTGATATAAATCAATTATTTGAAACAATAAATTCATCTCAGTTATATGGCATGCAAAAGGGTTAATATCTAAACCATGGATATTCTTTGCAATAGACTCCAAGATTATTTTAGCTTCTTCTGTAGATAATCTATTTAAAATTTTCTTCCAATTTTTAGCTGATTTTAATTCTTCTTTATTTGCTTTATTAAAAACAATAAGATACTTGCTTATTAATCTTCTAGTAGCCTCAACTAAGAAACCACCTGAACCACAAGCAGGGTCTAGCAAATCTTTATCTCTAATTTCCTTATTATAAGTGTATCCTACTGAATTTAGTATGTATCTTATAACATCAACAGGAGTGTAAAATTCTCCTAGTTTTTTCCTTTCTTCTCTCGGCAAATATCTTTCATATAACACCCCTAAAATATCTCTATCAACATTAGAAAAATTAAACTGGTTTAATATCCACAAAACTTTATTTAATTTATCATCTAATTCACTGTTTCCGGTTATATACCAATCTAATATCCCTGGTTCATAAAAATGAGAATATAAACCATGAGCTGCTCTATAAGCAAAATTAAGAATTTCTTTGTATACTTTTTCTTTATCAAATATCCTTTCTCTTAGTAATTTAATACCCCCATTGGAGATATTCTTAGGTAATAAACCTTTATCTTCACATATTCTAATGAATAATAATTTATTTAATAGAACATAGATAGTTTCTTTACAAAAAATTTCTCTAACTTCATCATCAGACTGATCTTCTCTACCAGAATATTGTTTCCATAATTCAAATCCAGAAAAAGATAAATATCTTTCATATTTTGATTTTAAATCTTCCTTTAACTTCATTAATTTTATTTTAAGTTCTTTACTGCTATTATTCTTAATTTCTTCATCTATTTTACTTATCTCACTTGTATATTGAGAATAACCTTCTTTATATTCTCCAAATGATTTTAATGTATGCCCAAATAATAATTCATTAACAATATAATTTAATCGTTCTAATAGCTTATTAAATCCATCTTTTTTAGTTATGTCAATTTTTGCATAGTTTTCATCAAATTCTTCATATTTCTTAGGATCAAATAAAATATCTTTTGTTAGATTATTAAAAAACAGAATTTGAGATTTCTCTCTTGGTGATAAACTTTTCACATCAAGTCTTTTATATTTAAAAATAGCATCAAAATCTAAGTCTATTCTAAGCTTTCTTTCTTTTCCTATTAATTCCCATAATTTAAATTGTAAAAAATTAGTAAGACCTACATATTTTGTAGTTTCTTTTGCATACCCAAACGCTTGTTTTACATATTGCTCTTTTTTTATAGGTTCATTAGGTCTTTTTGTTTCAATTTGTATAATAACAAACTTATTTTCATCAAAAATAGTTAAATCTGCTCTTTCTTTTTCATATCTATAATCAAATCCACTATAGCCGAGAACAGTTTCTATAAAATATTTTACTAATCTTGGTCTTATATCATGTTCTAGAGAACCTTTTTCTATTTCTTTAATTATATTTTTGAAAGCATTCAATACCTTTTCTGTAAAGCTAATCTCACTTATCATTGTCTAAGACCTCTTTACCTTTATTTATTATTTTTAAGAATATGGACATTCCTTCTCCAAAATCTCTTCTTATTAATCCACGTTCTTCTATTGTTTTAAGCTTCATTTTTATTCAGTTTTTTTTGTCAGTAATTTATCTCTCTCTTTTTTCTCCTCTTCCTTCTTTTCTTCATCTGTTTTCTCGACCTTTTCATCTATTGTTTTCTTTTTGCCTGCTTTTTCTTTCTCTTTTTTCTTAAGCTCTTTTTTCTTTTTGAGTTTTTCTTTTTCCTCCTTCCTTTTCTTAATTTTTTCCTCAACATCTTTCAGGAATTTATTAATATCCTTGACATTAACAACATTAATGCTTTTTTTAACTGCCTGTTTCAAAATCTCAACCTTTTTCTTAAGCCCAATTGTTTTTGCAACAGCAATGCACTCTTTCTTAACATCAATCTTTTCAAGCTCTTTTAATGACTTGATTATAACTAATTTAAGGCCAGAAGCATGCAGATTCCTTGTTTTTTTAGGGCTTCCATAACCAATTGAAACACTCTTGTTATAGCCTTTTTTGCTAAGCCTCATTTTGGAATGCAGGCCTTTTGGTCTTCTCCATTTATTTCCCAATCTAACTTTTTTATGCGCATCCTGCCTTGTGAATTTTAGTTTTTTCATGATAATCACTTGATTTCTTTTCCTGCTTTTGAGACAATGTATATTCCATCCTGGAAAATTCTCCTGTCCCTGTTTTTTATTTTTGTAAGAATTTCAATGCTTGCTGCTGTCTGTGCAGTAAGCTCTTTGTCAATTCCCTCAACGTATACATCCTTGCCATCTATCTTTACCTTAACATCAGGCTTTATCTTAAGCTTTCTTGGGGTCTTCTCCCCAAAAAAATTCTTTATAGTAAAAACATCATTATCCATTGATACATTCATTGGAAAATGCCCCGGGCATATTTTTAGCTTGTAAACAAATGGCTCTGTTACCCCTTTTATCATGTTGTTTATATGTGCCTTAAAAGTATAAATGAGTTTTTTCTCTCTTTTTGATGCCTTCTTTGAGATTATCTTTACTGAGTTTTTGTCTGCAGTTATTTCAATCCTTGGACCTGCAAGCTTTTTATTCACCTCTCCCTTAGGGCCCTTTACTTTAATTAAATGACCATCTTTGGTTATTTCAATCCCTTCCGGGATATTAATCTCCTGCATTATATCTGATTTCATCTTTAATAACAATATGCTAAAAGCTTTCCCCCAATGCCTTTTTTCTTTGCCTCATCATTTGTCATTATTCCATTTGGTGTTGATACAATCAATATTCCAAAATCCTTTGCAGGCAAAAACCTTTTCTCAAATTTTTCATAGCCATCTTTTTTTACTGAAAACCTTGGCTTTATAACGCCGCATTTGTTTATCTTATTCAACAGCTGAACACTCAGCATGTTGCTTTTTGAATCCTCTATTTCTTTAAATTCTCCAACATAATAGTTATCTTTCATTATATTGAGTATTTCTTTGATTATCTTTGATGAAGGCTTAACCAAGCATTCCTTTGTTTTTGCATCCTCTTTGTTTAGGATAACTGATAATGCATTTGCAAGTGGGTCATTTAACATTTTTACACCTTTAGCTGTATTTTTTAAATCCTATTTTTGTTGATATCTCCCTGAAGCACTGCCTGCATAAATTTAAGCCATATTTTCCTATATGGCCGCCTGCTCTTCCGCATCTTTCACAGCGATTCCTGCTTACTCCGCAGGTTCTTTCTTTAGGCGAGCTGTGCTTTAAAAAGCGCTTGAGCTTTACAGGCTTGGCCTGCAGTTGCTTGAATACCTTTTTATAATTGCTTACAGTCATTTAATTTCCCTCTAATTCTATATTAAACTCTTTTTTCATAAAATCAATTGCATCCTGCTTTGTTATCATATGTTTTTTTGGAACCTTTTTTTTGGCAATCCTTCTTCTCTTTATCCTGAAGCCATTTCTTTCAAGAGTCACACACACCTCTAATCCCATGATTCCTATTTCAGGGTCATACTTAACCCCGGGAATATCAATGTACTCTTCTATGCCAAATGCAATATTTCCATTAGGGTCAAACTGGCTCTCCCTTAACTTGTTGTCTTTTGCCTGGACTAATCTCCTGAGCACCTCAACTGCATTTTTTCTTCTTAATGTAACCTTGCAGCCAATAGGAAGCCCTGGCCTTAGGCCCCATCCGGGAATCCTCTTTGATGTAACTGTTTTAACAGGGCTTACATTAGTTATGTTTTTTAAGAGCTTCATCCCTTTATCTAGCTTAGCCTGGTCTTTTCCAGCTCCTATGTTAAGTGTTACCTTGTCAATTTTTATATTTCTTGATGGATTCATTGTTAAAACCTTATTAGCTTAATGTGATAATTGGTTTTTCCCTTCCAATAACAAAGGCAAGTTTCTTTGATGTTTCAAAGCTTTCACCAGATTTTGGCTTTACCTTAATCATGCTGTCTTTTATTTCCTCAACAATCCCGGATTCACCCTTATGCTTTCCTCCTGATAAATAAACAGATGATCCTTTCTCAAATTTCAGATGTTCCTTTATCTTCTTCTCAGGTAATTGGATTGCTAATGTGTCTCCTGTCTTGTAATTGTTTTTGTCAATAATAATATTCCTGCCATCATTAAGGTTAAGCTGAATCTTTCCTTTTTTGATAACAGTCTTTTCAACAATTTTGCATAACTTAATTTTTGTTTCATCCCCTTTTATTTCAACAAGGCAAATATTGCCCTTTTTGTTCAATAAAACCCTAAAGCACTTATTTATCTTAGGAATCTCTATAATATCCATTACACCCACTGAAAACCTGTGGTCTTTTACCTGTTTTTTATCAACCAAAACCCCTTTATCAGCCAGGATCATCTTAACATCCCTTGTTGTTTTTGCGTAGCTTAACATATCCCTCAAAACAAGGTTTAATGAGATGCTGTTTTTTTTGCTGTGCATACCTGGCCTTGGCCTTGTAACAAAGGTTATGCCTTTCCTCTTTATTTTCCAGGATTTTGGTGCTGTTAATCTTTTTAAATGTCTTTTAACCATCTTTAATCACTTTTTTCCTTCTTGATTTTATCAGCTTTTTTTGACTTGTTTACTATTGCCATCCTTTTTTTGTCATCAAGGTTAAGCTCAGTTACAACAAGATTTGATGGATGTATCGGGTAAAATACTTTTGTTCCATCTTTTTTTATCATCTCAATACCTGCTATGTAAACCCTTGTTTCTTTTAGGTCAATTCTTTCTATGTTCCCTGTTTTTTTCTTAAACTGGCCCCTTAGTATAATTGCTTTATCTCCCTTTCTTACCCTGATACTTCTTCTATTGTACTTCTTGATTAATTCTTTTGAGAGGTGAGCAGCCATGAATTTACCTTTTATATGCAAGGGAGCATTATAACTGTATTTGCGCTGCTTCCTTGGCTGCTTGCTCCTTATCCATTCACTTGAAAAATCTTTTTTCATGATTATCACACAATAATTCTTGCCAGCTTTGCTATGCCTGGCCATCTCTCACAGGCTTCTTTTGCTATGGCCCCCTTGAATATTGTCCCTTTTGGATTTCCCTTATCATCCTTTAAAACCACAGCTGCATTATCCTCAAATTTTATTCTTGTTCCATCCATGCGCCTGTATTCTTTTTTCTGTCTGACAATAACAGCCATAACAACCTGCTTTGCCATATCAGGATTTCCTTTTTTTACAGAAGCCATAACAAGATCACCAACACCTGCACTAGGCATCCTGCCCTTTACAGTCTTGGATCCCTTTACACCAAATATTCTTATGATTTTGGCTCCTGAATTATCGCATGTTGGAACTTTAGCTCCATGCGGCAATCCTTTTGTTACTTTTGCTTTTAATGCCTTCATTTTTATGATACCTTTTTAACTATGACAAAATGTTTTGTTTTGCTTATTGGCCTGCATTCCTGCACCTTAACAACATCCCCTTCTTTTGCATTTATGCATCCGGGATTATGAACCTGAAGCCTTTTTCTCTTTTTTTCATACCTCTCATATTTTGGTATGTAATGTCGCGTATTTATCTCAATAATCGCACTTTTACTGGATTTTGCACTAACAACCTTTTCAGTAAAGGTCCTTCCTCTCAATTTTAGGCTGCCATGTATAGGGCAGTTTTTATCATTGCATCCTTTACCATTGTTTCCGGAAACATCTGGTTTCTTTGGCACAGTTTGCTCTTGTTGTTTTTTTGATTTATTATTTTTCATGAATATTCACCTTTGTTTTATTCTTTCTTCTGGCCTTATTGGTAATGATTTTCCATTGATTTGGATATTTTTTCCATTAAACTTAAATTCAAAAACGCACTGGTCTTTGATTATTTTTTTTCTTGTTTCTTTTGTCTTAATTATAAACATATTTTTTGTTTCGTCAATGATTTTACCTTTAAGACCCCTATTAAAGCGATTTTCTGATTCAATAATTTTTACATCTAGGCCTATTAACTCGCTTCTTGCAAGCCTTTTCTTATTGAATTCCATTATCTTACATCAATTGTCTCGTGTGAAAAACCCATCTGAACAAGGTTCTCCTTAACCCTTTGCTTGTGATCTCCCTGAAGTTCAATCTTCCCTTCCTTTGCTGTTCCCCCACATGCAAACTTTGTTTTCAGTTTTTTTGTAAGGTCTTTAATATCAATTTCCTTGCTGTCAATGCCTTCTATTACTGTATATTTTTTGCCAAATTTTTTATTTATAACATACACTTTTATTATCTGGCTCTCTTTGGCTATTGTCTCACAAACACATAGTTCCTTGGGTAGCCCACACTTTGGACATATCTCACTCATTGCTTTTTTTCACCACCTTTGGTTTTTAAGACTGTTAAAATCCTTGCTATTGTTTTTTTCATTACCTTAACCTGCCCAGGACTCTTTGGATTTGTTCCTGTGGCAATCTGGGCATTATGCTTGATTAATTCTTTTTTAAGCTCCTCAAGCTTTGCCTTTAATTCCTCACTACTCATTGATTCAATTTCTTTTATCTTAAGTGCCATTTTACTCCTTTTTCTTTGGTTATTTTTTAGGTGCTTTTTGGTCTTTTTTAGCTGGCTTTTTCACAGTTTTTTTGATTTCTTTCTTCACTTTTTCTTTTTTTGATTTGACATTATTATCTTCTTTTCCTTGTTTTTTCTTTAATTCTTCACTTGCTTTTGCAGGATTTTCTTCCTTTTTTTCTGCTTCTTCTTTAACAGGTTTCTCTTCTTTAATTTCTTCTATGATTTCCTGCTTTTCTTCCAAAATCTGTATGTTGTCTGGCAGCTTTATGTCAGGAGGCATGATGCTCACCTTAACACCAACAACACCTGTTTTTATAACAGCCCTGATCTTTGCTTTATTTACTCCTGTTATTGCAATATCACCGCATTTTTTCAGATAGCCAGAGTAAACTCTCCATGATTTTGCCCTTGCTCCGGGTATTTTTCCTGATATTACAATTTCTATTCCAAGTGCTCCTGCACTCATTACCTCTTCCATTGTTTTGTGCATTATTCCCTTAAATCTTGCAGTTCCAAATCTTTCCAATGATTCTGATATTTTCCCGGCAACAACCTGTGCATTTAGGTTTATGTTTTCGATTTCATTAATTTCTATCTGGGGATTTTCCAGCTCAAAACTGTTTTTTAGATTTTTTGTAAGTTTTGTTATGTTCTGGCCCTTTCTTCCGACAATCAACCCTGGGCGAGCTGCATATATTATTATCTTTTCACCAAGAGGTGTTCTCTGGAGTTTTGTATGGCTGTAGCCAGAGCCCTTTACATTCTTGGCTATCATTTCCTGAATCTGATATTCCTTCTTTTTCTGTGCAACAATCTGTCTTTCAATCATTTTTTATCAGTTTTGTTTTATTATTTTTTTAATATCTTTTTCCCAGATTTGTTTAATATTTTTCTCAGTCAGGAGTTTTTTAAGAAGCGAAAAGTAACGTTCATAATTTTTGTTTATTCTTTTAATAATTTTTTTCACTTCCTTAGTCTGAAAGGGCTTTTTCTGCCTGATAATCTCAGAAAAAATTTCATATCCTTCTTTTAAATATTTATCAGCACAAAGAACTTTACTGGTAAAAGTTCCCCTTCCTTTTCCTGCTTGAACCAACCCTTTTTCAAAGTACCAATAGGTTCTTTTGTTTTTAAAAGCATGATTAAGGTATGTTTCAGCTCCAAATTTTGTCTTCTCAAACTTTTTAAGATGGGGGAGCAGATCTTTTCTGAAGTAGGCTCTTTCACCTGTTAATTTTTTGAATGGTTCTAAATCAGATTCACGTATTGCCAAAACCTGATCAGCAAAGCCAAATTTTAATGGTTGGATTATTCCCAAAAAGTGGCTTTTTTGAATCTTTGTCAGATCAGCATCACAAAAAAGAATAATATCTCCTTTTGCGCTTTTAACACCGGCAACCATCACATAAGACTTGCCCCTATTTTTTTTGAAAGAGATGAGTTTGATTTTATCACCAAAGCTTTTAAGAATTTTTAGGGTTTTGTCGGTTGAGCCATCATTAACACAGATGACTTCAGCAAAAACCTTTGACTCAAGAACAGTTTTGACTACTCTTTTAATATTTTTTTCTTCATTATAGGCAGAGATAATGATAGAGACTTTAATCTTTTCTCTTGAATTTTTCCAATCTATTTTTCCTTGCATTTTGTCTCACTTTTTGTTGTTTTTTTAGGTTCTTTGCTTTCTTTTTTCTTTGTTAGTTCATTAATTGTAGGAACCTTTTTTGGTTCTTGCTTTGATTTGGCTTTTTCTGCCAGCTCAGTGGCAGTTGGAACCTTCTTTTCCTTTAACACTTTTTTTGGTTCCTGTTTTGATTGTGATTTGCCCTCTTGTTTGCCTTCCTTTTTTTCTTCTTTTTTCACTTCTGCTGGTTTTTCGATTTCTTTTGGTTGTTCTTTTTTTGTTTCAGCCCTTTCTTTAATTTCCTTTGATATTTCAGGTTCTTCTTCTTTGATTTCTTTCTCATGCTTTTCTTTAACTTCTTCTTTTGGTTTTTCTTCAATTTCTTTTTTCTCTTCCTGTTTCTTGATTGGTTTTAATTCTTCTTTCTTAAGCTCTTTTTTTATTTCTTTTTTAAATTCTTTTTCCTCAACAACAATCTCAACATGAGTTCTTTTCATTGCTATCCTGCTCTGCCTGCCGTAATGCCATGACTTCGGCCCCTTCTTTGCGCATATATGTATTATTTCAAGGCTTGATGTATCCAGGCCTTTGTGCTGTGCATTTGCCTCAACCAGATTCACTAAGTTTAATATTTCCCTGCATGCCTTTACAGGGTATTTTCCAGGTCCAATCCCATGCTTGTGGCCTGCCCCTTCTGTAAACCTTTTGAATGGAACAGGTTTTTTCATATCAATAACTTCATTTAATATTTTCTTTGCTTTCTGGAGATTTTTTCTCCTGATAAGATTGCATATTTCAATGCTCTGCTTTGTTGATATAGACATTAATAATCCAACAGCCTTTGCTCTATGCTCATTCACTGCTGCTGAATATTTATATTGCGACATTTTTTACCTTACTGATAGACTTGCACTTGACCTGGTGGCTCCAACACCAGGTGCATGATGCATGACCTTTTTTCTTGTAGGCACAAATTCACCAAGACGGTGGCCAATCATCTCCTGCTGGATTAAAACTGAAACAAACTCCTTTCCATTATACACTCTTGCCATCTTTCCAACCATCTTTGGAACTATTATTATGTCCCTGCATTTTGTTTTTATGTTGTTGCCTTTCATTATTTTTTTCATGAATGCTCTCTGCAAGTCTGTTGTTTCCCTTTTAAGGCTTCTTCTCTGCCTTGCAGGAACAAGTTCTGCAAAATCATTAATACTCATATTCTTTAATTCTTCGAGAGTTTTTCCCCTGTAAGTGAATTCTTTTCTTGCCATTTTACTTCTTCTTCCTTCCCATCCTTCTTGGATGCAATGCACCAACATTTCTTCCTGGAGGCGCATTTTTTGGTGCTATGGTTGGCTTTCCCTTATGGGCAGAGCTTGTGCCACCAAATGGGTGATCAACAGCATTCTGTGATGTTCCGGATATGCTTGGCCAGAGCTTGTTTTTTGCCTTCATTGCATAAAATTTCTTTCCAGCCTTCAAAAAAGGCTTTTCTTTTCTTCCCCCGCCAGCAATCACGCCGATAGTTGCCCTGCAGTTTGGATGAAATTCCTTTTGTTTTTTTGATGGCAGCTGAACAACAACCCTGTTTTTCATTTTTGCAATAACCCTTGCAAATGTTCCGGATGACCTTACAAACTTTCCTCCATCACCTGGCTGGCTTTCAATATTATAGATTAATGTTCCCTCAGGAACATCTTTAAGCAAAAGCATATTGCCATTTTCCGGGGCTGTTTTTTCACCGCATTCAACAACCTGCCCTACTTTTATTCCCTCAGGTGCAATCATAAGGTTTTTGATATTGTTGCTGTATTCCAGGACAACCAAAGGTGCTGAGTGGCCAGCACATCTTATTATATCAATAACTTTTGCATTTAATTTTTCTTTATTTGATAGATAAGAAGGCTTTCCTTTATACCTGAAGCTAGGTGCCTTGTATGTTGGGCTTCCTTTTCCCCTTGCCTGTTGTATTAATCTTTTACCCATGAGCTTTTTAATAAAAACCTCGGAAAAACATGTGCGACATTCAACTTCGTTGAAGTCCCACTCTTTCTTTAATCTTTATTTTTCCTCCACATTTTTACATCAACCCTAGTTGTGTTGCAATGTCAATGGCAGGTGTTTCACTGCTCAGCTTGACATATGCTTTTTTTTCATTGCCATTTATTGCTAAATTTACTTTTATTACCTTTACCTTGAACATCTCTTCAATAGCCTTCTTTACATCCTGTTTTTTTGCATTTCTGCTGACTATAAAAATAAGCTTGTTCTCTGACTCCATTAGCCTAACAGATTTTTCTGTTGACAATGGGTATTTGATAACTTTGTATGGTTCCATTTTACATGAATAATTTTTTATCTCCTAATTCTTTGACAGCATCCTGTGTCCATATTGTTAAGCGTCCTGGACTAGCTGATGGCGCTAATAATTTTGCATTAATTGATTTGACAATCCTCACATTTATTCCAGCTATGTTTTTTGCTGCTTTAATCAAATTACAGTCTTTTGAAACTATGATTAATGGTCCTACTTTAGTTTTGTATTTTCTTCCTCTTTTCTTCCCTTTTCCGCTTCTTATTGTCTTTTCACTTACTCTCTCAAGCTCTTTTTCAAGGCCTATTTTCTTTAACACATCTTTTACTTCTTTTGTTTTTTTCAGTGATTCAAGCCTGCTTTCTATTATAAATGGATAGTTAGCTGGAATAATATGGTTCTTGCCTACAAGCTCTTTTGATAGTGTTGCAGCAATTGCACTTCTTATTGCCTTTCTTCTTTCCTTTTTGTTGATTTTCTTTGTCCAGTCCTTGCCTGCTTTAGGAGGGTGAGCTTTTCTTCCACCAACTGTTCCAGGTGCAAAGGCCCCAACCCAGTTCATTCTTGTTCCACGGCTGCTCATTATTTTTCTCGGCACTCTTGAAATTCCTATGCCATAGGCTGTTTTGTAGGAATGCCTTCTTCTTGACAGCTTTGCAGAAGCTCTTTTTCCAGCCATTGGATCTGCTCCATAAGCCTGCCTTGTATTGCCCTGTATTGAGATAACAGCCCTCTTTATCAAGTCCGGCCTTATTTCTTCATTAAATTGTAAAGGCATCTCCTGCTTTCCGATTTCTTCTTTTGATATATTTAATATTGATAGTTTCATAAAAAATCAGGCAAGATACCCATAACTTTAGTTATGGGAGGAATGCCAACCTCCTTCTTGTTATACCACTGGACACTGGACATCCAGGTGTAAAATTTATATACTAGCATATTCCCTGTATTAACATGAAATCTGTTGTTACAATAAAACTTAAAATTCCCTGTAAAAAAGAGCTTCTTGAGACTATGAGGCAATACTCCAAGTCTGCACAGTATGTTGTTGATACTGGCTGGGAAAATGGAATTTACTCCAAGAGGGAACTTCATAACCTTACTTACTATCCTATTAGAGAGATTCTTGAACTTCCTGCTCAGCTTGTTTGCAGTAGCAGGGACAAGGCTTGTGAGACTCTTAAATCTTTGTGGAAAATAAAGAAACCTACAAAGCCTAACTTCAAGGAAATGCTTACAATAAGATATGATGCTCGTTCCTTTAGCTTTAATTTTGATTGTGTTTCTCTTGCTACCACCAATGGCAGGCTCAAAATTCCTGTTGATATTCCTGAATACTATTGGCAGTATCTTGACTGGGATGCCAGGAATGCTGACCTTATCCTTGACAGAAAGAACAAACTGCTCTTGCATATCACATTTTCCAGGGACATTCAACTCCCAACTAATTCTGACGGATTTCTGGGTGTTGATATAGGAATAAACCAAGTTGCTGTAACAAGCAATAGGCAATTCTTCAACGCAAGGCAAATCAAGCTTAAGAGGATTAAGTTCAAAAGAATTCGTGCTAAACTCCAATCCAAAGGCACTCGTTCTGCCAAAAGGCTGCTCAAAAAGGTTTCTGGCAGAGAGCAACGGTTTATGAGGTATTGGAATCATGTAATAAGTAAGCAGATTGTGAATAACTGCAAAGCTGGAACTATTGTTCTGGAAAACCTCAAAGGTATAAGGAATGTTAGAAAAGGCAGAAAATTTAACTTCTGGCTCAACAGATGGTCTTTCTACCAACTCCAACAATTCATTACCTACAAAGCTTTGAGGAGTGGAATAAAGACTATTAAAGTCAGTCCCTACCTTACTTCCCAAACCTGTTCCAGATGTGGACAGATTGGTTCTCGTTCCAAAGGATTTTTTGTTTGTTCCCATTGTGGTTATTCCCTGAATGCTGATTTAAATGCAAGTTTTAATCTTGCTAAACATCACAGCAATGCTGATGGTGTTTCGGTGCCTGTAACAGTGCCAGACATCCGAGTTGATGAACACAAAGGTTCTTTACGAACAATTGCGTGTGAGACTATGGATAAAAGCCCCCATCTTTAGATGGGGGGATTATGTTACTTTTGAATATACTCTATTTCAAATGTTTCTGAATGTTTTCTTTTGTGCGGCCTTACAGCATAATTCAGTCTTATAAGCCTTTTTGCAGGCCCCTGAATAGAACCTTTAATCAGGATATAGCTATTATTCACAATGCCATAATGCTTAAAGCCGGATTTTGGATTTATCTCATCTGGCTTGTCTGAAATTTTTATTATAAGCTTATTATAATCTGTTCTAAGGTGATAACCCATCTGCCCTGGCTGTGGCACTCTCCACATAGCAGACTGGTTCCATGGGCCAAGGTTTCCAACAGAGCGTCTTTTTTTCTCTGATTTATGTGATTTTAATGAAACCCCAAATCTTTTTATAACGCCCTGCAGGCCCTTGCCTTTTGTAACAGCATGGGCATCAATTAACTGCCCTGGCTTTAGGATTTCAGTTGCTATTATCTCCTTGCCAAGCTTTTCCTTTGCATAAACAAGCTGCTCTTCCTTTGTTCCGCCTATTGCAGTCTCAAAGAGTTCTGGCTTTTTCTTTCCTATTCCTGTTAAGCTAGGTTGTGTATATACTATAAGCCTTAATTCATCATAACTGTCTGGTTCTTTTTGCTTGGTTTCTTTTTTTTGTATGAGCATCTTTCTCTTTAAGTTTTTATCAAGGTTTTTTGATACTATCTGATTAACTGCCTTTAAGCCATAGGCAGTTCTCTTGTAAAACTTTATTGCTGCAACCTTTAATGGAGGACATTCTATTATTGTTACAGTCCTGAATATTGATTCTCCCTGAGTCATTGAGTGAGGCCTTGTACTCTTGATTAAGAGGTGAGTCATTCCTACCTTATAGCCTGCAAATCCAGATATCTTGTTCTCAGTGGAACTGGCATAGTTTCTTATCCTTGAATAAGCACGTTTAGCCCTCTTTCTAGGCCAGAACTGCATGCTTCCGTGTCTTGGACTTCTTGCTTTTCCCATTGTATTGCCTTTTAATTTGCTAACTAAACCTAAATTGCAGGTTTTAATGCAAAAATAAGCCTTTTGGTAAAGTCTTCCTTCAAGAACAAGTTTATTTGCTAAACTTTGTACTGAAAGACTTTTTTTCAGGCTTGTTTAGTGCTTTATAGTATTTAAATCCCCTATATATCCATTTAAATACTCTGAATGAATCCCTTTAGAGAAATAAGTATTGTTTATAAAGTTTTGTTTTTTTGATGCTCTTTAGTCTTCAGCATATCATATGTTTTTGACTGTGATTATTTATTTTATGTTTAGATTGTACAAAACAACAAGTAAATAATTCTGTCTTGTTCTTTTGAATTTTTTGACGTGTGTTAATGATTAACAAATAACTATTTTATAACTTATTTTGTTAATTATTAACTAAATAGAATTACTCTTTGTTTCTTGAATACCACATCCCATTGCTTGAAAAAAGATGTAATAACCGCTTCTTTTCCTATTGGGATTAAAATGCTTCCTTTACCGAGTTCTCTTCCCTTTAATTCAGCCAGAACTCCTTCTCCTTTTTTTCTGCCAAATAAAGCATATGAAAATCTAACCTTATCAGAGGCTTTTTTGTCTCTTAGTTCATACCGCATAATCAAGAAAGAATCAAAATTCAGTATGCTGCTTACTGATTTCATGTTCTTAATGCTAAACCCTTCATGAATTATGTTTCTGTGTGCTCTATTGCTGAACATGTCGTCAACAATTAGGGGTTCTATATGCAGATTAAGCTCAAGTTTATCTCCAATTTTTTTAATCTCATAATTTATGTCTTCGATAAGCTTATAGTTTTTATCTCTAAATAAACTGATCAAGTCAATATCTTTTGGTTCTTCCTTACCTTTTAATGCTGAGCCAAAGATATATACATCAACCAAGTATTTTTCCTTTTTTAACAAGTTCTGTAAGTTTCTCTTTAATTTCTTCATCTGTTGGGATTTTAATATTTGTGTTTTTAAATGCATCTTTAATCCTCCTTTTAACCAGCTCTAATTCTTCTTTTTTCAATTCCTGAGTATAAGTTCTCCTATAAGTTGAGAATAGCTTATCAGTTATAACATATAATTCAGGAAACTTTAGTTTTAATATCCTGAATCTCTCAGTGTGATCTTTTGGTCTTTCACCAATTTTAGCAATGATAGAATCATCTGCTGCAAATAAAGCCTTGAAAAAATTAGAAGCAGATTCAGAACACATGCCTAATTTTTCTGCTATACAGGCTATCATGTAATAATTTTTTGCTTTATCTTTTAGATCTTCTTCCATCCTGTTAATAATTAACATGAACAACTATTTAAACCTTTTGTTGTTAACCATTAACATTATATGCCTAT
>JAHJQG010000049.1 GCA_018819345.1 Nanobdellota archaeon | reverse complement strand
TCATATCCGCCGGATGTATGAATAGTAAACATATAA
Source organism: Nanobdellota archaeon (assembly GCA_018819345.1). GTDB lineage: Archaea > Nanobdellota > Nanobdellia > Woesearchaeales > CG1-02-33-12 > CG1-02-33-12. The sequence continues at coordinate 6,853 of JAHJQG010000049.1, read as the reverse complement.
ACTCCTAGTTTGGTTGCAGATTCAGCAGCACCTTTCACTGTGTTTGGAATGTCATGAAACTTTAGGTCCAAAAAAACCCTGCCGCCTTTCTGATTCACCATCTCTATTACTTTAATTCCCTCAGAAGTAAAGAGCTGGCTGCCTATCTTAAACACTCCAACATAGTCCCTTAATTTATCTACTAATTCTTTTGCAGAGCTGAAATCATCTACATCAAGGGCCAAAACAAGCCTTTCCCTTGCTGATAATGAATGCTTGATATTAATTAAAGAAATAACAACCACCCCCTGTTAATTTTGAATAGATCTTAATTAAATAGAAAGAATAGTCTGTTTTAGAACTAAAAACAATAATTTCTTTCAAAAAAAACATCCTAAAAGAACTATAAAGCTGTTTTGATTTATATAGTTTTATCTTTTGCAGAATATGCTTGTCAAAAGCTCGGAGGCACTGCTATGCAGCAGGCAGCATGCTCGCCCTGCGGGCTCGACCTCCTCGCTCTTGAGCACATTTTATTCCATTATAAACCACCAGTCATAACTAGTGGAATAAAATGTTTTAAAAAACAAAGGTTTTAATATTAATATAATCATTGCTTTAATATGAAAGAGGCAGACTATTACAAAAAGCTTAAGGATGAAAATGTTCAGTGCTTGTTATGCCCTAAAAAATGTGTTATAAAAAAAGATTCTTATGGTTTTTGCAATACAAGGAAAAACATTAATGGAAGGCTTTATTCTGTTGTTTATTCAAGGCCGTGTGCAGTTCATATAGACCCTATTGAGAAAAAGCCATTATATCATTTTCTTCCTGGCTCAAAAGCACTTTCTGTTGGAACAATTGGCTGTAATCTTGAATGCAAGCACTGCCAAAACTGGACAATGGCAAGGGCAAGGCCAGAAGAGATTTTAACAGAAAAAATTACTCCTGATGAAATTATTGAGCTTGCAATAAAAAATGACTGCAAAATAATTTCTTATACATATAATGAGCCAACAGTATTTTTTGAATACATGCTGGATTGTGCAAAGATTGCAAAAAAGAAAGGAATGAAAAATACAATTGTTTCAAACGGCTTTATCAATGAAGAGCCATTAAAAGAGCTATGCAAGTATATTGACGGGGCCAATGTTGACTTAAAATCATTTAACAATAAGTTCTACAAGGATATATGCTCTGCATGGCTTGAGCCAGTGCTTGAGTCATTGAAAATTCTTAAAAATAAAAATATATGGCTTGAAGTAACTAATCTTATAATACCAACACTTAATGATAATCTTAAAGAAATAAAGAAAATGTGCATCTGGATCAAGGAAAACCTTGGAACAGATGTTCCACTGCATTTTACAGGATTTTATCCCTGCTACAAGCTGCTAAACCTTCCAGGAACAAGCCCTGAAATACTAAAACAGGCAAGAAAGATTGCATTAAAGGTTGGAATCAAATATTCCTATGTTGGAAATGTTTTTGCAGCAGAAGAGAATAATACATACTGCCCTAAATGCAAGAAACTCTTGATAGAACGTTCTGGCTTTGGCATAATAAAAAACAATATAAAAAATAGCAGATGCTCTTGTGGTGAGAAAATAGATGGAGTATTTAACTAAAACACTATTCAGTTGAGGTATATATTATGGAAAAAATCAGATTTGGAGCAGTTTTAGTTGCTGGACCTACTCCTATTGAAATTAAGGAAAACACTAATATTCCAAATAGTTATGATAAGAATCTTATTCTCTTGAATGGAAAGCCCATGTTCATTTATGCTGCAGAGGCATTAAACAAAGCAAGAAGCATAAGCAAACTATGTGTGGTTGGCAGCAAAGAACTCCTTCCTTATATTTCAAAATATTTAGATGGAGTTATTTTTATAAAAAGCCAAAAAACTTTTGTAAATAACTTAATAAGAGGATGTAAAAGGCTAAATGAGGAAAAACCCCCTTTAGATAAAATTGTTATTTCAACTTCAGACATACCACTAATCAGACCTGAGCACATTGATGACCTTGTAGATAGCTGTTACAAAGTAAGAGATTTTAGAGACTCAAGTGTTGTACTTCCTATTTACAAAAAAAACAGCGGAAATAAAGAAATAGAATCAATGAAACCACATTATCTCATAAAAATTACTGGGGAAAGATTTAGACATGCTAACCTTTGTATAGCAGACCAGAGTTTCATCAAAGAATTAATTACATCACATTATTTATATAACATGACTGAAGACCTTTTTAGTAAAAAGAAAATGGGCTTACTACCTTACATAAAATTTGGGAGAGGAAAAATACTTAAATACATATTTAAAAATAAGAAACTTACAATTCAGGAGCTGGAAGACACTGTCTCAATAAATTTATCAAACTATCTTACACAAAAAAATCCTGCTAATAAACTATGTATTATACTTCATACTGTTATAACACATTACCCTCAATTTGTTGTTGATGTTGATTATGACACAGATTTTGGGAAAGTTAACAAATACTTTCAAAATTATCAATAAAAAATTAATTTTTTGTGTTATATAAAATAAAAGCTTATATCTTCTGTTTTTTCCTTAATTCCAACTGCTTCATCTCATTGTAAAGCTCTCCTGAAGTTAGGATAGATGTAGACAGCAGTGAAGATTTGAAGAATATTGAGGAAATCATTAAAAAATCCTAAAATAGAAAGATTTATATATAACCCCTACTTTTATTACCAATATTAAAATTTTAGCAGGGTTAAAATGTACATAAATAGATTTTTGGAAGGGGAACTAAAAAGGTACCTTAACAAAAGAGAAATTTTAGCTGTTGTAGGGCCCAGGCAGAGCGGTAAAACTACTCTGCTTAAGCATATTTTTAAAGACTTGAAAAATGCGCTTTTTTTAGATTTTGAAGACAGGGAAACCCTGGAATTATTTGATGAGGACATAAAATCATTTATTGATATTTATGTTAAAAAATATGATTATTTATTTATTGATGAGTTTCAGTATGCGAAGGAAGGTGGAAAGAACTTAAAATATATTTATGATAATTATAAAACCAAGATTGTTATTTCTGGCTCTTCTGTAAGCGGCTTATCTATTCACAGCATAAAATATCTAGTTGGCAGGATATTTGTATTCACATTATACCCCTTTTCTTTTGAAGAATACCTTAATTATAAAGAGCAGAGATTATACAAAGAGGTTTACATAAAAAGGAAATTAACCAAGCCAATTATAGATAAAATTATGCCATACTTCAGTGAGTTTTGCATATTTGGAGGGTATCCAAGAGTTATATTAGCAAAAAATAAAGAAGAAAAAGAAACAGTCCTTAGGAATATTTATAACACATATTTTCTAAAGGAAATCAAGGAAATTTTAAATCTTCCGGATGATTATAAGCTAACTAAATTAATTAATGCATTAGCTTTGCAGATTGGAAATATAATAAATTATAGTGAGCTTTCAGACATAACAGGATTTAACTATAAGGATTTATTGAGTCATATAAATATAGTTGAAAAAACATTTATATGCATAAGAAGCCAACCTTTCTATACTAATAAAAGAACAGAGCTTGTAAAAGCTCCAAAGATGTTTTTTCTGGATAATGGATTTAGAAACATAGTTATAAAAAATTTTCAAACAATTAAAAAAAGGCCAGACAAAGGCAGTTTATATGAAAATTTTGTTGCAACTGAATTGGTAAAGAAAGGGCTTGATATAAAATACTGGAGAACAAAATCAAAGGCTGAGATGGATTTTATAGTTGAGAAAAAAGCCAAGATAATCCCAATTGAGGTCAAATCCAATTTAAAAAAACCAAAATTTACAAAATCATTCCTTAGTTTTATTGACAAATATAAGCCGGAAAAAAGTTTAATCCTCTCAGGGGAATTGTTTAAGGAAAAAGGCAAGATTAGATTTAGGCCAATCTTTTCAGTCAGCAAAGAAATATGAACTATCCCTGGCTTACGCAAGGGGCTTCTTGCTTCAATGACAGGTTGAATGTTTTTCAACAAACTTGAAAATATTTTTTAATAACCAAAAATCCTTTGCTTTTTCTTAGGCCATTCTTATAAATTCTATTTGAAACTAATTCTTTATGAAAAAAACAATGCTTATTTTTTTAGTGGCAATTATTATCAGCCCTGCTTTAGTTGCAGCAGAAGATAATAACAATACACAAAACAGCAGTTGCAATGGATTAAGGATAAGTGTTAGCTTAGATGATATATTATATTTGGGCAAGGATTACACAAGCCTGTTCAGGATAGACAACCTTGACCATGTTTCTGGCATAACAGATTATATTAATCTTAGTGTGCTCTATAATATTTCTGGCCCTGATTTTTTTAAGCAGGATGTTTTTGAGCTAACTAACTTAAACAGTTACAAAACAGCAGGAACAGGCAGTTTTAAACCTGAAAAAGCAGGAAACTATACAATATGCGGCCAAATCCTTGATTCAACTGTTAATGACCAAAATAAAGAAGATGATATTGCATGTAAAAACATTTCTGTAATAAACACACTAGGCATTCCCTGCAATATCTCATTAAATATTGGAACCTGGAAAAATCTTTATTTTAATGAGCCAGCTGTTTTCTACCTTAACCTTAATAATGAGAGTTTTCCATTTGTAATAGAATACTGGGTTGAGGACCTTTTTAATAATATTGTCAAAAAACCAATAAATACAACAAACACAAACAAGAAGAGTTTTTCTCCAAGGTTTGATGAGCCAGATAAGGCATTTTTAATAAAAGCTAATCTTATTTTTATTGCATGCAATGACTCAAATAAAAATGATAATTATGCAGAAAAACTTTTTGTTGTTAAGGGAGAAGAGCCAGAAAAAGAGTCAAGGATTGAGATTGTTGAGCTTTACTTAAATAAAGACAACACAATTGAATTTGGGGAAACCTTAAAAGTTAAAATTAGTATCTACAAGGGAGATTCAACAAAAAATGTAATAAGTGTCTGGGCTGAGAATCAAAAAGGCACAAAAATAAGCACTGAGACATCAAAAATTACAATAACAAAAAAGTTCTCTGATAACTTATTGACAATTCCTATCCAGCTAAAGCTAAACTGCGACAGCAAGCTGGATGAAGGCAGGCATTATCTTGTTGTTGATGGCCTAGGAATAAAAACAAAAAAAGAGTTTATGATTAAGGGCAATTTAGATTCTCTTTGCCCAGAGGAAACAAAATCTTCCAATGAAATAACATCAGAAACAAATTCAAAATTTTCCTATGAAATCATTTCAATCCCTCTAGCAGCTGAAAACAACAAGGAATTCACAACAAAGGTCTTGATTACAGCAAGAGATGAAACAAGGCTGAAAATATGGAGCTATGTTTACCGCGGCAGTAAGTGCTACTCTGGTGAAAGAGAAGATAATCTGAAAGAAATTTTAATTCATGGCAATGAGAACAAAACAGTTGAACTTGAAAATACTATTATTGATGCAGAGCCAGGAGATTACAAGCTAAAGGTCAAGCTGCTTCTTGAAGGCCAGAAAACAGAAAAGGAAATTACAGAAGAGATAAAGGTTATTGAATCAACTAGAACAAAAGAGGAAAAAGAGCTCTCAAATTTTGAATTAAATGAAACAATTGAAAAAACAACAGCAGAATACAGCTGTGACCCACTAGACCTCATGGGCAATGAAATGCAGCCCGGAACAGTTTACATCTCAACATCAAAAAAGGCCAGCAATCTTGCAAAATATATCTTTTTGGGCCTGTCTGTTCTGCTTAATGTCCTGCTTATTTGGAGAAGATGATAGAAACTTTTTTAATCTTTTCTAGGTTATTTTTTTCTCTTATTAGTATTTTCAATTGTATATAAGAAGTTTGTAAAACCTAGAGAATAATCTTCTATGCCATTTTGACCAGTAAGTTTCATTCTTAGGTCATAGAGAGGCATCATTATAAAAGACACAACTTTTTCATAAAGACCGCTTTTACCTGTCCTTTTTTGAAAATCTTGTTTTAGCTCACCCCTTAAAGCAGATGTTTCAATGGTTTCTTTAAATTTATCATCATTAAAATCTGCTGTAACAAGCATATCACTGAAAAGCCTTTCACAATATGCAGACTGTATTAATTCTTTATCATAAGAGTTAATTAGTGAGAGATATGCTAACATTTGTGCTTCCAATTCCATGAGATATCCCTTCCTATGAGCAAATTCATGTGCAATCCTATGGGGTTCAAAAACCCCCCGATCCCCAAATCTACAAATCTCTCCATCTAAAGGATTATACCCTCCTTCACCAAATGGAAAAATCAATTTAGCTATGCCAAAATTCCTAACATTGTCAGAAGTATGTACATGTACTCTACTTTTTTCAGCAATAAAGGCTGTGAGTTCACGATTAACCTCTTGTGCCAAATATTTTCTTTCATACTTTTGAGGTGTATATTCATCATTAACTTTTTCAGTTAGTTCATCTATTTCAGAAATTCTCTTTTCAAGAGGCATCTCCTCATGGTGCTTAACATCTGCTCCGAATGTCTCTAAAAAATTTATTTTATTTTTGGATAATTTCCGTTGGTTTAATAGACCAGTACCAATCACACTAAGACCAGTAGCAACTATTAATTCTTGCAAAAAAAGTGGTGCTTGATAACCTAAAAGAGATGAAACTCTCTCAACCATGCTAACATAAATCACTGTCTCAAAAAGCGGCAATGGTAGTTTTGCACTTAAATTTTTTAAAAAAGATTCATAAACATCTTTTGTTAAAGGGTTTAATTTGTATATTTCTTTAAAATCTCCCCCAGTTTTTTGCAAATCTTTTTTTGAACCAGCCCTTTTCAGATATGATTCTAGTGTTTTCATACAAATAAGAAATAAACTATTGTTTAT
>JAHJQG010000048.1 GCA_018819345.1 Nanobdellota archaeon | reverse complement strand
AACCCTAATAAATAATGTTGAAACACTGGCAAATATTCCTTTAATTATTATAGATAAAAAATGGAACAATAATTTAAGGCTTTTTTCTTTATCAGGCAATGTCACAAGGCCGGGTGTTTATGAGCTTGAATTAGGAATTTCATTAAAAAAATTAATCAATTTAGGAAAGCCAAAAAATAATATTAAAGCAATTTATTTTGGATGTGCAGATGGCTGCATACCATATAGTAATATAAAACTAGATTATGATTTTATAAAAGAAAAAGGGGCAATGCTTGGCTCATGCACAATTATAGCTATTGATGAAAAGCAGGATATTGTTGATATTGCAACAAATATTGCAAAATTCTTTGAATATGAAAGCTGCGGCAAGTGCACACCATGCAGGGAAGGAACAATGAGGGTTTTAGAATTACTGGAAAAAATCTCACTAAAAAAAGCAGCAAAAAAAGATTTAGAGTTATTGGAAGAGCTTTGCAGGGTTATAAGTGCAACATCTTTATGCGGATTAGGCCAGTCATCCACTAATCACATAACAACAGCTTTGAGATATTTTAGAAAAGAATTCACAGACAAGCTAAAATGAAAATCACAATAAACAACAAAGAGATTGAATGCCAAAGCAACAAAACAATACTTGATGTAGCAAAGGAAAATAACATTGAGATTCCAACCTTATGTTATCAGGATGGTTTTGAACCAAGCTCTGTATGCAGGATATGTGTTGTTGAGGTAGATAATAAACTCTTGCCATCATGCTCAACAAAGGTAAAAGAGGGAATGATAGTAAATACAGAATCAAAAAAAGTCTTGGAAGCAAGAAAAATAAACACAGAGCTTCTGATGTCAAAGCATATAAAAACATGTTTTATTGAGACCAAAGAGCACGAGCTATGCAAGATAGCAAAAAATGTTGGAATAAGGCAAATAAGGTTTGCTGAAACCAAGAAAGTATATGCAATTGATAAGGGAACAGCAATCATTACAGACAATAATAAATGCATTCTTTGCGGCAGGTGTGTCCAGGCATGCCAGATGCAGAATGTTAATGCAATAGACTTTGCTTACAGAAGTTATCATACAAAGGTAACTCCTGCCTATGAAAATAAATTAGATGATTCTGTTTGTGTTAACTGCGGCCAGTGCCTTTTGGCATGCCCTGTTGATGCTATTTATGAAAAAGACAATATTAAAGATGTTTTAAAAGTATTGAAAACAAAAAAACATGTTATTGTGCAGACAGCTCCTGCTGTAAGAGCCTCATTAGGAGAGGAGTTTAACATAAATGCTGGAACACTTGTTACTGGAAAAATGGTTGCTAGCTTAAGAAAGCTTGGCTTTAAAAAAATCTTTGATACCCAGTTTGGTGCTGATTTAACTATAACAGAAGAAGCTGCAGAGTTAATTGAAAGATTAAAAGAGAATAAAAATTTGCCAATGATTACATCATGCTGCCCAGGATGGATAAAATACATTGAGCATTTCTATCCAGAGCTTTTAAAGCATGTTTCAACATGCAAGAGCCCGCATGACATGTTTGGGGCTATTGCAAAGAGCTATTATATAAAAAAATACAAAATAAACAAAAAAAATCTTGTTGTTGTCAGCATAATGCCCTGCACTGCAAAAAAGTTTGAAATTCAAAGGAAGGAAATGAAAAAAGAGGTTGATTATGTTCTAACAACAAGAGAGCTTGCAAGATTAATAAAAATTAAAAAAATAAAATTCAATGAACTAAGAGATGAGGAGTTTGACACTCCATTGGGCTTGTCATCAGGTGCTGGAACAATCTTTGGAGCAAGCGGCGGTGTAATGGAAGCTGCATTAAGAACAGCTTATGAAACAGCAACTGGAAAAAAACTTGAGATGCTTGAGTTCAACCAGATAAGGGGCATGGATGATTTTAAGGAGGGAAGCATAGTAATTAATAATAAAACAATTAATTTTGCTGTTGTAAATGGACTGCATAATGCAAAGGAAATCCTTGAGCAGATAAAAAATAAAAAATGCAAATATGATTTTATTGAAGTCATGGCCTGTCCAGGTGGCTGCATTGCAGGCGGAGGCCAGCCAATACCAACTAATAAAGAAATTATACAAAAGAGAATGAATGCCCTGTATATTAATGATAAAAACAAGGCAATAAGAAAATCTCATGAAAATCCTGCAATAATCCAGCTTTATGAGGAGTTCTTTGGGAGGCCTTTGAGTGAGAAGGCCGAGAAACTGTTGCACACTTCTTACATAAAAAGAGGAACTTAATCAAAAAGGTTATATACTCTTTTATGTTCTTTTAGCTCATGAGGATGTATAAGAAAAAGTCTGCTGGCCAAAGGGAAATTGCACTTGAGAGGATTAAAACCCTTTTCAAGGAGGCAAGAGCTGTTTTTAAGGAAGATAAAGAGCTTTCAAACAGGTATGTTGAGCTGGCCAGAAAGATAGCAATGAAGTATAAAGTCAGGATTCCTTCTGAACTGCAAAAGCAGTTCTGCAAGCACTGCTATAAGTTCTTAATGCCAGATATTAACTGCAGGATTAGGCTTCACAACAAAAAGGTTGTTTATTACTGCCTTGAATGCAAAAAGTTTATGAGATTTCCATATATAAAAGAGAAAAAAGCAAAGAAATAATATCTGTTTCTATATATTTTACTACCAATATGTAACAACAAAATAGAAAGATTTATATAGTAGTTATACTTACTATCCAATAGTAAATGTGGGATGATTAAATGGATGATCTATCAAAGATTGTGAAAAACAGCAAGGCAAAAGTTGGTAAAATGGATAGTGAGATTGATTATATCAAAAAAGAACAATACAAATATAAATAGGGGGTAAAAATGACAACAATAAAACATAATGATAAAGAAATACTATTTGGAATGTGGGATACATTCAACCTAAATGAAATAGTTGAGGAATTCAATAAAAAGCATAATCTTAACCTAAGGTTAGTAAAATAGATTGATAAGTAAGACAAAATGATAAATCAAAATAAAAAAATAACATTATAACTTATGTAGGGATAGGGCTGCTTGCTGTTGCAGCTGGAATTGGCTGGCATTTAGCAAAAAACAATATTACTCCTACAACTATTAAAGATAACCTAGAAACTAGACTTGAGCAATCAACCAAACTAAATTATGTTGAAACAGAGAGAAATGGAGAGCCATATGTATTCTACAACGGCTTATACAAAGTTACCACTATGGATGTTCTGCCTTCAAGAGGCATAGATGATGCTGTTCAAAGGGCAGGCGTAAAATACAGTGAAGAAGAAAGATACCTGAATTCCCAGTATAATAAGGATCATGGAAAAGGGGGAATACTCCAGCCAGGGGATAAAGTGTATGTTTTGAAGAAGGTTAATGATTTTTGATCTTTCCTACAAAATTTACATAAAAAATTAATGAGTCAAAAATGGTTGATATGTATAAAAAAATTAAAACCAAGGTCAAAACAGGGGTGTGTATAGTTGGGAGTGGTTTTTTAACTGCTGCTCTTTTATACACAGGGGCTCTTGCGCAAGAAGGAACAATTGATAACAAGCTTAATGAAGAAATATCTAAACCCACTAACATTAGTTTGGAAAAAGAAGAAGAACAAGGCTATAAAGATATTAGTGATAAAATAGAAGAGAGCTTCAGAGTGGATAACTGTTTATGCTCAAGAATAGAATCTACAAATTATTATGATGTTGAAGGAAAAGAGAATTTATACATGGGTTATTTTATTGAATGCAATAAACAACCCAATTTTCTCAGTACAATAAACAAGGCAATAACAGAGGATAAACTTAAAGAAGTAGTTTCCGCGCTGAGTTACACTTGGGATGATGTCTATTTTTTTAATAAATCTATAAGAAAAATAGATAATAATACTTATTTTGTTCTTCTTAAGACTAATAAAAAGATGCAAGAAAAAAAGTTTGAGATAGAGATGCCGGTTGAAAATGAAAAAAATTGAAGTGTTTAATTTTAAACAAAATGAAATATGTTCTTACTAAAACTGAAAAGCAAAAATCGGATATGAAACGACTTGAGAAAATAGCAGAAGGTATGAGGATCCCAAATGGAATTCTCCATTATAAACTAGAGGAAGATTACACCATTCTTGATTTTCTTGCAGAAAGGATAGAGCTTCTAAATAAATCAACAATATATCAAAAAATAGAGAAAGATTCAGTAAGGGAAGAAGTATTTTTTTCAGATAATTATATAAAAAACTTCAAGTCAGGGGCAGCAATAACCTTTGATTTCTTTGGAAGAGTTTCATTTGATATGGCAATTAGGGAGAATGATGATGAATGGATTGAGATATCCAAGAAGAGCTTTTCCAATGTTATAACCTGTTACAAGGGATTAGGAAAAGATACAGAAAAAACAGGATTTCTTTTAACACACTTACCACTTCTTAAAGAAATAGTGAGTATCTATTTTATTAGGTACAATTATCCCAAATCAATGGATAGAATCTTAGATTATGTAAACAAGTTAACAAAAATAAAACATGATTCTAAAGAGGCAGAAGAAATTGAAAATAGGATTTATGAAAACTGCCAGCTTATACCAAAAAACGAGGCAGATAAAATAGATAATTTAGTGAATTCAATATTAAGTGATAAAATAAACAATTAGAAAACCTTTTATAATGAACTTCTTTTGTTTTTGTTATGGAATATGATTTAGAGCTTGATAAAGTTGTTGATAAGATAAACAAGGAAAGGGCCAATCTAGTCTGCATACAGCTGCCTGATGGCCTCAAGCCAAAAGCAAAACTAATACAGAATGAGATAGAAAATAAAACAAGGGCCAAGATAATAATCTGGGCAGGCTCTTGCTTTGGTGCATGCGATATTCCTTTAGGGGTTGAAAAGCTTGGTGTTGATTTGTTGATTCAGTTTGGCCACAGCCCTTGGCAATAACAATATCTTTTTATATTAGCTATTTCTCTAAAAAAATATGCAATTAATAAATTATTCCTTAATATCCTTGATATCTTTCTCAGGGCTTTTGATTGGCATGGTTCTTGCATTCACAGCTAAAGAGGAATTAGAGCCTGGAAAAAAATATTTCCTTTTATTGCAGAAACTTACATTACTGCTGATTCTTATTTTTTTACTGAATTTTTTTAATATAAACCTTTATTTAAGAATAACAATCTATATTTTATTTATTTTTTTAATGACAATAAACATTAAAAGCCAGATAATTTATCCTGCTCTTGCAGCTGTATTTTTCCTAAGTTCAAAAAATCCAGAATTGTTTATAACAAACTCAATATTAATTTTCCTTTACGGATTTCCAACAGGCTCGCTGTTTGCAAAAAAACTTATCAAGAAAAGAAAATCATTTGTCTTAAAAAATATTTTTTTAAATTATTTCTGGTTTGTTATTATTACTATTATCTTAAAACTAATTTTTTAAAATAATATTCTTTATCAACCAAAAGTTGCTACCCAGTCCCCAATATAATGAGTTATAACAACAACCATAATTGCAATAACTAAATGTTCCAGAACCACTTTATAAGGTTTTAGATTTTGCTGTTTAGCAAGATACAAACTAAACATTGTTATTAGGGAAAAACCCCATATTACACTGGCAATTATTGCAGTAGAAAGTGGGAATAATAAAAATGGAATAATAAATGTCAATGCAAAAACAAACTTAGACAGAAATGTGCTGATTGTTGACTCCCAGATTTCCCTTGTGGAGTGTTTAATCTCAGATTCTTCAGAAATATGAATGCCCAATGCATCTGAAAGAGCATCTGCTATTGCTATTACAACTATGCCACCAATAACAACAATGGTTGAATGTGTGCTGGAATGCAGGCCTACGATTATACCTAAAGTAGTAATAATTCCGGATGTTAATCCAAAACTAAAACCCTTTCTTACTGAAAGTTTCATTAGATAATAATTAAATAATAATTCATTTAAATAACTTTTGGGATACTAACCTTTAAATGATTTTAGAAAAGGCTTTCAAGCCACGAATCAAGGCTGTAAAGCAGGGATAAAACTTTTTGAGGAAAACTAAGCTTGGCAAGAGTTATTATAAAATTCTTTTTTGTTTCATATCCCTTGCTTTTATCATCTTCATAATTGACTATGATTTCAAGATCATTTTTTCCCTCACGCAGGGTTTTAGAATTAAGATTTATGTTAAACACCCTATTATTATCAAGCTCTTTTAAACTCCATTTCTCAGAGAAACTATTCTGCAACAAACTTATTTCAATATTTTTAGGAATTGAATCAGAGGACTTATTTAACATAAAACTTACTGAATAGTCTTTATTGAATAAAACCTCAGCTGGATAACTTAAATCACTTATTGTTATGTTTGGATAATCAAGGATATTATAACCCAAATAAGATGTTTTTGACACCTGGTCATTTTTTGCTTTTACAAGTATTTGTTTTTTTCCCAAACCCTTGGGCTTTGTTGAAAAATTAATATTTTTTTCCTGTGCTATGCCTAGGTTAAGAATTTTACAATCATTTTCCAAACAGACTTTTACATTATTAAGAAAAATGTTGCCTGTATTCTTAATAGAACAATAAACTAATATGCTTTCATCAATATAATAATTACCCTTATCTGAATTACATTTCAAATCAACTTTCCTTGAGTAAACCTTTAACTTCTCCTCTATCTTATCTTCAAGAAGAGCATCAATGGTTTGTTTGGAAATTACTAAATCATTTGACCTTGATTCAAAGCTTGATGTTGATGATATGTTGCTTAGGTCATAAACAGTTATAGGCAAAGTATAGATGTAATTTCTTTTGAGGTCTTCTGTTAATCTCACTATCCAGTAAACCTTTTTTATTTCATTAGGCATCAACAAAACATTCTTTTTATTACCTTCAACAGCATCCAGCTCAAGAGGCACTGAAAGGCGTAAGGTTATTGGCACATAGTAACTATTTAGGTTCTCAATAGTTGCTTCTATAAGATTATATGAGCCAAAACCAACATTGTTCCTGAGAATATCAGCCTTAATCTTGATAAGGGGCTCTTTTATTCCACTAATCTTTTTTACCTCTGCATCTATATCCAGCTTTTCTGCAATAATATCAAAACCATGCCCTTTCCATTCATAGCCTGTTGATGTATTTCCAGAGTCCAAACTACTTTTCAGCTTTATATGAGAAGGATTAATAAATCCAAATTCACCATAAGTTGGATCAAATGGAACCCAACCATAATCTGAGAAATAAACATCTGCCCATGCATGGTTTCCAAATCCCTCTAATTCAGCAATGTTAGAGTAAGCAACACCTGAAACATATCTTGCAGGAATGCCTAAAGCACGGCATAATGCAATAAACAGGGATGAGAACTCATCACAGGTTCCTATTTTGTTTTTTAAAACCCATGATGATTTTTTGGTTGAGGTTCCGTATTTAATGTCATATTCAATATTTCTGCTTACCCATTCTGCAAGCTTGTGGGCTATTGCATATAAATCATCTTCCCCTTCGGCAAGCTCTGATGCAATCTTTATTATATTATCATTTAAATCAATATTTTCTGTTGGCTTTGTGTATTTTGCATATTCCTCATCCAGATTTTTTAATGGGAATCTTATTTTGCCTGTTATTTTTTTAAGCTTGTTTTCTGTTTCAACCTCTGAGTTTAATAAAAAATAAAGCTCTTTTTCATCTGGCTGTTCCCATTTAAATTCAATTATGCCATCTTTTTTAAAGGAATCAGGACTTGTTTCTAGTTTGACTAATCTTTGCTGAAAATCATTCTCTGGAAAAAAAGAAAGCCTTGCTTTTATGTAATCAACATAATAATCAGAGCTTTCTGGAACAATCTTCATGCTCGATGAGATATTAAGCTCAATAACTAGTTTCTCGCTATTGTGGAGCCATGAATCATCTGCTAGACAAAAAGGAATTAGAAATAATACAATCACTAAACTTAAAATAACCTCTTTTTTCATAATTTCTTGATATTGCCTTTGTTTTAATAGTTTTCTTTTTTAAACATATCGGGACCCGTGTTAAGTGAGTGCGATAGCACAGTCGTCCGGAGCGCGCAAAATATAAATACTTCTTATCAATTATGTTTAGTATGGATAAGCAAGATTTGGATAATTTGACTACAAAACAAGATTTTTGTAGACCACAAAAATTAACAGAAAAACAAGAAACCAAGCTTTTAGAGGCAACAATATTCGAAAGAGAACAATTCAAAGATAAAAAACCATTAACAAAAGATGATATTCCAAATCTTGCGAAAGTAGAATCCTCAGAACATATCTATTTGGCTAAAACCGTTGAAAATCCTTGTCTTACACATGAAATGAAAGCAATTTTGGATGAGATAGAATCAAAATTTAGCAAAGAAAACCCAGAAGGTTTTTTCATAATTGTTAGTATGACAAGAATCGGCGCAGAACAAATGAAAGCAAATCCCAAAATTGCTGACAAAGGAACACACCCAAAGGGAGAAGCCATTGATTTTGCAGCAAAATTTATGAACAAATATTTTCCAGATTCAGCAAAAGTATTGAAACAAATATTAATTGAAATGCAAAATCAAGGTAAAATCAATTTTCTAAATGAAGAGGATTCTACTTCTTTTTGGCACGTATCGAGAAGACTCAAATAAAGCGCGCGGAGGACTATTTCACTTAACTAATCATTAATAGAAATATAAAACGCCGAGGGGGGGACTTTCACCAGCTTTTGCAACCAATTTGATTTTTGGCCTGATTTTTAATCCAACGCTTGCATTTTTTGCGAGCGTTAGCGAGCGCGTCCAGCTTTATGCTGGACATGCGTGCCAGCTTAGCAAGAAGCTGTTTTGAACCCCCGTGCCCCGAAGGACAAAGGATTAGCAATCCTTCGCAATGGCCAGACTATGCGACCCCGGCATAGAATAGAGTTTTCTCTTTTTATTTATAAATCTTATTGATTTTTTAATGTTATTCAAAATCCTAAGAAACAAAGGCTCAAATCTCTTATTATAGACAACAGCTGGCTTTAGATTAACCAGGGCCTTAACAAACTCTTTATTGTAAGGAATTTTACCTAATATTGGTATTTTGTTTTTATGTGCAAATTTCTCTATCTTATTACTGAATTCCTTGTTAAGGTCATACTTGTTTATTACAATCCCGCAAGGTATTCCAAAGTGATTAACAATCTTCAGGCCTCTCTTTAAATCGCTTAAAGCGCTTGGTGTTGGCTCTGTGACTGCAATAACATAATCTGAACCATTAACAGAAGCAATAACAGGGCAGCCAATTCCTGCAGAAGAATCAACAAGAATTAGTTCAGCATTTTCTTTTCCTGCTATCTCTCTTGCCTTTCTCTTCACTTCCATAACTATTCTTCCAGAGCCTGACTCACCTATTTTTAGCTGGCCTGAAATAATGCTAAATCCGTATGTTTCTCCAACACCAATGCTTGCATTCTCAATTTTTTTTAATCTAATTGCATTTTCTGGGCAAATAATTTTGCATGTACCACAACCACTGCATAATAATTTATCAAAAACAGGAATGTTTTGTTTTTTATTCCATTTAATTGCATTAAAGCTGCATACATCAAGGCATTTCTTGCATCCAGTGCATTTTTCCTTAATCAGCTCTGCTTTTTCACTTGCCTTTATTTTGACCAAGGAAGAATAATCCTTTTCTTTCAAACCAAGGCTTAAGCCTAAATTAGGGGCATCAACATCACAGTCAGCAACAGCTATGTTTTTTTCTCTTGAGAGCATTACAGCTAAACAAGAAGCAACAGTTGTCTTTCCTGTTCCGCCTTTGCCTGAGATTATAGTTAGGATTTTAGTCATTTTACAGTTTTTTTATATAATCAGCTATTTTTGCAATATTCTTGTCCCTGATTGGAATGCCTTTTGAATATGCCTCTAAAATTGATTTCTTGTAAGGGATTTCAGCAATAATCTTTGTTTTGAATTTCTCGGCTGTTTTTTTAATAAGGCTTTTGTCACCAATATCTGCTTTGTTGAGTATAATAAAACACGGAATTTTTAATATTTTCAGAAGATTTAGTATTAATTCAAGGTCATGCTTTCCCAAGGGAGTTGGTTCTGTAACAGCAAAAGCAAAATCACATTCCTTTAAAGCAGATATTACATCGCAGTGCGTGCCTGCAGAGGTATCAACCAGAACAAAATCATATTTATTCTGTTTTGATTTTACAAAATCATTAACAGCATTAACCACAAACTCAGATACAGGCTGGTTTGGCTCAAGCTCTCCAGAAACAAAACTAATATTTCCTTTTTTTCCATAATAGATAGAGCCAATTTTTTTCTTGCCTTTTTTGATTGCTCTTTCTGGACATGCAAAAATACATGCTTTGCACCCATTGCACTGCTCTGGAATAAAAATTGGATATTTGTCTTTTATGAAAACAATAGCATGCTGCTTGCAAACAAAGCTGCACTTGCCGCATTTAATGCATTTCTTTAAATTCCATTTAGGAATTAACTGGAAAACATCTTTTGCTTTTTTTCTTTTGATAGAAAGGATCAAGTGGTCATTTGGGCAGTCTGCATCTGCATCTATTAACAAGACTTTATTTTTCTTTGATAATTCAACTGCCAGTGCTGTTGCTACTGTGCTTTTTCCTGTTCCCCCTTTGCCTCCGCTTACACCTATCCTCATACTCGATTAAAAGCATAGAATATATTTAAATCTTTACAATAAATTAAACAAAACCAAAAATAAAATAAATTAATTTAAACTGCCCCTAACCACAAAGCAATTAACATTCCTATTCCAAGCAATAAGATTATAATGCCTGCAATTAAATGCAATATTTTTAACTTGCTTGCTCTCCATTGCTCTGCTTTTTCTGTTGTTGCAATTCCAAAATAAATCAAGAGTGTTATTCCAATCATAGGAATTATGAAGATAAAATTATACAGCAAGAGTAACATAAATGCATGATTTCTTGTTGCTGTATTAACGAGCAAGCCCAGTATTACAATATATGGCCCGGAAGTGCATGGCAGTAAAAACAAGCTTACTACAAAACCCATTAAAAAAGCACCTGGAACAGATGTTACTCCCTTAATTAGTGCTTTCATCTTTGGCCTCCATGACCTGGGAACTTCCATAATAAACCATTTGCCATACCATAAGTAATCCTTTAAGTTAAGCAAGCCAACAAAGATTGCAAGCACAGCAACAATGGCATAGAATACATGGCTCAGGCCAGCTGCCTGTATTGCTGAGAACAAACCAATCCCCATAAGAAAATATGCAATATAGATTGAAAGGCTGAATGCAAGCCCTGCAAACAAAGCCTTTTTTCTGCTCTTAGCAGCAAGTATTGTTGTTAATAATATAATAAGAACAGCAAAAGCACATGGGTTTATTGCATCAACAGCTGCAGCAGAAATAACAGCTGGAATAGTAAGCTTTTCAATAATTCCTCCTGTGCATTTAAAATCCTCTAATTTATCCCTAGGTGAGCAGCATACTTCATTTACACATTTCTTTACCTCATTTTCAATTGAGTCACCAAGAGAATTACTAAAACCAAAAACAACATTATTGTCAATAAAAACAGCTGGAACACCAACTACTTTTGTGTCATAAGCATTTGATATATTCTCAAATAACTCCCTGTTCTCCTGATTACTGTATATTTCATATCTTTCAACTTTTAATGTTGGGTATTTTCCCTCCAATCTATTTAAGAATAATTCCATCTTTCCGCAGTGAGGACAGCCCTGGCCATAAAACATGAATAGGACAACTTCATTATCTTCACCCTGTTCAGCAGCATGGCTTACAACTGGAGATATTAAAAACAGCAATACTAAAAGCAATAATATTTTTTTCATTACATCCACCTCAAGGATACACAACACATTTGTGTTGTGAGGAATTGAGGTCCTCTACCGATATATTTTTCTAACATCTTGATTATAAAATGAGTGCGCAACGGATTTTGGCGCGCGCACTCAAATCTTCAACTTGTTTAGCGTGAGCTGTAAATTTTCGTTGCGCGGAGGCAACGAAAATGGAACTAAAAGTTTTTAACCATGCAGTTGGTCAAAACTCATACCACTTTGTTTGGTGCCCAAGATTCAGGCACAAAATCTTCAAACATGAAGATTTAAAGTTTGCATGTAAAAATATTTTGCATGCAATTTGCCAAAAACATAGCTTTGAAATCTTCGAACTTGAGATTGGCGTCGATCACATACATTTGTTTGTTGATATCACACCAAATGTTGCAATATCAAAAGCTTTTCAGCTTTTGAAAGGCATTTCTTCGCGAATGCTTTTTAAATCTTTTCCTGATTTGCTCCATAACTACTTTTGGAAAGGCGGAATGTGGAGTCGCGGTAAGTTTTTTCGCTCTGTTGGAAATGTTACATCCGATGTAATCAGGAATTATATCAACCAGCAAAATGATCCTAAATGTCAGTTTAATTTTAAAGCTTACATCAGGAAAGCCCGACTTAACCAAAAGCTTATGAAAGCACAAAAATCATTGCAAGGTTTTTGTGCCTAAGCTTGAGTAGCATTGCTACCCTAGCTCAATGCTGTGGGCTTCAGCCCACAGTTGTTTACTTT
>JAHJQG010000047.1 GCA_018819345.1 Nanobdellota archaeon | reverse complement strand
TGGGCAGAAACAATTCTTAAGAGCTGGAAAGTCCTTTATTCAAATGTTTGTTATTTAAAAGCCATATCTGACTTAAAAAGTATGGCTTTTATACTTAAAAAAGATAAGGATATATATAAATATTCAAATCTTGAAAAAACAGTTAAGGAAAAGATTAATAGCTATTTTTGGGATGAAGAAAAAGGGTATTACCTAGATTGGATAGACCAAAAAGGAAGAAGGCGTGAAACCTTTGATTCAGCAGGAAACATACTTGCCGCATTGTATGTTGCAGACGAGCAAAAAGCAAGAAAAATAGAGTATTACATAATAAAACACAAGCTTGATGATGTTCCTGTAAAAACAAATAACCCGGAGTATAAAAGATATCAGGTTGGCTTTTTGATAAACCTAATAGGCTTAAAGGGCTTTAATAAATATCATAATGGATGCAGCTGGCCGTGGATAGGATGTTTTGATGTTATCTTAAAGACCAAGATTGGAATGCAAAAACAAGCAAAAGAACAGCTTGAGAAGCTCGCAGAGCAGATAAACAGATATGAAACAACAGCAGAGGTATTTGATGAAAAAGGCAACATGCTTGACTGTAGAATAAACCTCTTTGGAAAGAGAATTGGCTATACAAGTGAAAAGAAATTTGCATGGACTGCAGGACTTTATATACTGGCTGTTAATGAATATATTAAAAACTTAAATAGAACTCAGAAGGTTTCTTAATTTTTTCTTTAAACAAAAGATTTATTAAATAAAAGGTAGATTATTCTATCATGGCTATTGAAGTAGAAGTAAGGGGTTTTATAACAAAAGAAAAATATGATGAGCTCCTTGAATTTTTTAAGAAGAATGCAAAGTTTATTAATGAGGACTATCAGGAAACATATTACTTTGATTCTGATGCTGACTTAAGGATACAGAGGAATAAGTTTTTCTCAAAGATATGGCTCAAGAAAGGTAAGATCCACGATGATTTTAGGGAAGAAATTGAGATAAAATTCAAGAGAGATGACTTTGAGAAACTGGAGAAATTATTTCTTGACCTTGGCTTTAATGTCGAGATAAAATGGTTCAGGAAGAGGTATCATTTTAAGTGGGAAAAAATAGATGCAATGCTCGACTACACAAAGGGCTATGGCTACATTATTGAGCTGGAGAAGATATCATCTGAAGATGAAAAAGAAAAGATTCTTGAGATGTTAAAGAATAAATTAAAGATAATAGGTGTAAAACTAACACCAAGGGAAGAGTTTGATAGAAAATATAAACACTACAAGAAAAACTGGAGAAAACTGGTTGAAAATGGATAAAAGGCCCAAAGTAGGTGTAGGCATTATTGTAATAAAAGATAATAAGGTTCTCCTTGGAAAAAGGAAAAATTCTCATGGAGAAGGTTCATGGTGCTTCCCAGGAGGGCATCTTGAATTTAATGAAAGCCTGGAAAATTGTGCAAAAAGAGAGGTCCTAGAGGAAACTGGAATTAAAATTAAAAATATAAGATTTGAAACAATAACAAATGATATCTTTAAGGATGAAGAAAAGCATTACATCACAATTTTCATGCTTTGTGAACATGACTCAGGAGAAGCTAAAGTCATGGAACCTGGAAAATGCGAGAAGTGGGATTGGTTTGAATGGAATAACCTTCCAGAGCCATTATTCCTCCCAATACAAAGTTTATTGAAAAAAGGTTATAATCCCTTAAAGTAATGCAGGATGAAACTAAAACTGCATAAACCAATTATGCTTGAAAGAGTTATGTGGATTGGAGCAGGTGCAATTCTTGTGCCTGTTTTTGCCGAACCATTTCACTTCAATCAGTATCCTTTTCTTCTGTTGGGCAAATTTATTGTTATATTCCCTTTGTTTGGGATAATTGTATATTACTATAGATTAAAGTAGTCTAAATAGTCTAATAAACGAAAGATTTATATAGTATTGTTACTACTAATTAGTGTATAATACACTAATAAATAATTAAGGTTTAATATTGAATTATTTATTATTTTAATAAACCACTAGAATATACAAAAATTGGTTGTAAGATGAAAAAAATAGAAAAATTATTTACCGGAAGAAAGAAATTAAGCAAAAGCAAGCCCATTAGTTTTATGTATAATGATTTAGAAAAAATTGCTGAGTTTTATTTTAATGAAAAAAAACCAGGATACATGGCATTATGGTTTGGTAGGGCATGTAATCTAGGATGCGGTTATTGTGCCACAGATTCTATTTATATTAAAGATTTAAAAAAATCAAAAATCAATAAAAATGATTTAAAACCTAAACAAGTTAAAAATTTGATTAGACAATTCGCTGACCTAGGGGGGAAGATTATAAATATTAATGGCCGTGGAGAACCTTTATTAGACCAAAATCTTTTTGATTATATTAACTTGATGAATTATTATAAAATCAATATAATTATCACAACAAATGGAACTTTGATAAATAAAGATGTAGCAAAGTTCTTTTATGATAATAAAGTTGCTGTCAATATCAAGCTTCATGCCTTAGATGAAAAAATTCATAATAAGCTTGTTGGGGCAGATAAATTAGGTATAAACGCATTTAAAGAAACATATAATGGTTTAAAAAATTTAATAGATGCGGGTTATAGCGAAATGATAGAGGAAAATAATCGTTCGGTTGTAACTCCTATTTCAATCCAAACTTTGATATTAAAAGATGGGATTCAATATATCCCTGATATTTTGAACTTTGACAGAGAGAATAATTTTTATCCTGCTCTAGATGATTTAGTTATTGCTGGAAGAGCTAATTCCAAATATTGGCATAACCAAATAATATCTAAGAAAGAAAATAAGAATATAGCAGAACAATTTAAGAGAATTATGGGTTATAAGGCAGAACAAGCTGCGATGGACCAGTGCCCTATGTCTTTTGGTGTTTTTTTTGATTCAACCGGAAGACTGCTTGTTGATAAAACTTATTTCTGCTGTGATGGGCTTTGTATAAATTCTGAATATAAGTTCCCAGAGCAGAGTTTATCTGATATATGGAAAGGATTATTTCAAGCAAGACAAGACAAAAAGACAAAGTTTGATGAAAGGGCACTAAAACTAGTTAAGGAATATAATGATGGAGAACATATTCCTATGTGTTATGGGATGGCTAAAACACGGATTGATCATCAAAGTTAATTAAAGGAATAAGAATTAAATTTGGATTTACGCTAATCTCTTGATTTTGTTCACTGTAACAAGAATTGCTCCCTTGCAAGGCATTTTTTCATTTTCAGGAATTTTCTTAATTTCTTCATACCATCTTCCGTCTTTAAAATATTCAGCAATTCCCTTTAATTCAAAACCTTTGCAATCATCCTCCCAATTTCTACTCCAAACTGTTAGAGCAACATTAGGATTTATCTTGATGTTTTTTGTTGTTTCAACAAGAAAATTATCTGTAATTAGGACCTGTTTGTTGGAAACTACCTTTGCAAAACCAACAGCAATACAGTGAGGATTTCCATTATCATCAACTGTTGCAAATGCTAATGCATTTTTTTTGATTAGCTTCTTCATATCATCATTTAGTTTGACCATGGTTTAAGTTATATTTAAGCATTTATTAAGTTTTCTAAAAAATCTGCTTTTTTCAGGGATAAAAAACTAATTGGCAAGATACAAGGATATTATGACACTGAAAAAGAAGGATATATCATAAAGAGAATAAATAGAATTTTATCTTATCAAAAAATAAATTAATCAAAAGCAACATAAAAATTTTCTTAACTAGGTTATAGGCTTTGCTTTTTCCCACAAGGCATTAAACAGATGTTTCATTGCTTTACAGAAAACAGGATTCTCAATTCTTATTGTGGCCCTTTCATATGAAAGGGATTTATCAACAAGGGTCAATACGCATATTTTTCCATCTACAATATTCAATCTTAAACCTTTTATTGGATAGGATCTAATATTAATGCCCATCTTAATCATCTCTTTCGCAGAATCTTCATTTTTTTTATTTAGAGGCAAAATCATCCTGAAATTAACACCCCTCTTTATAGCTGTTTTAGATGCTGTCTCTAGATCAACACCCTTCTTTACAGCAGTTAAACCACCAGCAATTGTTAATAACTCTTTTTTAGCAATATTGTGTAGGTCTAATATATTATAATAAAATGATTCCCTGCCTTTTGATAAGGTAATTGGTTCTTCTTGTATTTTCTTTTTTTCTAATTTATTGATTATTTTGTTAATCTGTT
>JAHJQG010000046.1 GCA_018819345.1 Nanobdellota archaeon | reverse complement strand
ATAAATCAATAAGCAAATTGCTTGAATAAATTTAATAAAAAGTGGTTAAACTGGAAAACAGGATAAGGGTTGGTGTTTTAATCTTTGAAGATAACAAGATATTATTAGTTAAGCATGTTGACCCAGTAACAGGGTTTAGTTGGTGGGTGCCGCCAGGCGGCGGATTAAAAGGAACTGAATCTGTCTTTGAATGTGGGGAAAGAGAGGTAAAAGAAGAAACAAACCTCAAGGTAAAATTAGATAAAATTGCTTATATAAGACAATTCACTTCTTATAAAGAAAAACAGAATAATATTGAGATATATGTGACTTCCTCAAACCACAAAGGAAGGATGTCTATTAAAGGCATTGTTGGGAAAGGGGAAGATGAGCACTATATTAAGCAAGTAAAATTTTTTTCAAAAAAAGAGCTTAAGAACATAAAGGTTTTTCCTTCTGAAATAAAAGAAGAAATGTGGGAAGACCATAAAAAAGGATTTCCTGCCATTAAATTCTTAGGAGTAGAAGATGACTCAGAGCACAGTGTAATGGAATAATCTTTTATTTGAAAAAGGAGTTAATTTAATCTAAGTTATATATGCTCCGAAAAATCTCCGAAGTTTTTTAAAAAGATTTATATATATTGGATAATAGCTCCATTCTAGTTAATCTTATAATTAAAGCAATCAGGTGTGTGATTATGGCCAAAAAACAAAACAAAAAAAATAATGCTAAAAATACAAAATCAAAAGAAAATGACCAGTTCAAGGAAATTGAGTCAAAGCTTCCAAAAGATGCCCAGAAGAAACTAAGGGCAATCAAGTCAAAGCTTGATAAATTTCAAAAAACAGTCCTGAAAAAGTTTGAAAATTATGTAATTGGCATTGCACTCCTGCCGCCAAAAAAGCCGGAAAAAGACGAAAAACCCAGCAATCAGATTAATGTTCTTGTTCTGGTTGATGATTCTGACAGCAAAAAGATGTCAAAGGATGAGCTTAAAACAAAACTGTCTTCTATTATAGAAGAAATGGCAAAAGAGGTTGATAAAAATCTTGCACCACAAACAATTATTCTTTCTGAGCTCTGGCAGAGCTGTTATGATGCAAAATATGAATTATTAGAGCTTATTGCAATGTCTGCCCCGGTTTATGATACAGGAATGCTGTCTGCCATCAAGATAGCTGAGATCCATAAGTCAATGGTCCTTAAAAAGTTTGAGAAATACATTGTAAGTTATGTTTTAGCAGGCTCTCTCGTGCAAGGAAAGGCAACATCTGAATCAGACATTGATGTTTTTATTGTAGTGGATGACACAGATGTCAAAAAGATGACAAGAGCAGAGTTAAAAGATAAGCTAAGGGCAATAATAATAACAATGGGAATGGAAGCTGGAGAGATTACAGGCATTAAAAACAAGCTGAATGTTCAGGTGTACATACTTACAGACTTCTGGGATAACATAAAAGAAGCCAATCCAATAATATTCACCTTTTTGAGGGATGGAGTTCCATTCTATGACCGAGGAATATTCATGCCATGGAAGCAGCTATTGAAGATGGGCAAGATAAAGCCATCTGCAGAGGCAATTGACATGTACATGAACAGCGGGGAGCAGATGCTAAAGCATGTTAAATTTAAGATAAGGGACCTTGGAATGGAAGATACATTCTGGGCTATCTTAACACCAAGCCAGGCAGCACTTATGCTTTATGGTGTTCCACCTCCAACACCAAAAGAAACTCCTGAACTGATGAGGCAGCTGTTTGTAAAAAAAGAGAAAATGCTGGAGGAAAAATATGTAAAGATACTTGAAAACAATATACAGGTTAGAAAGGATCTTGAGCATGGAAAAGACAAGGAACTTAGCGGCAAAGAGGTAGATGTATTATTGGAAAACGCAGAAAAATACCTCAATAGAATAAAGAAATTATTCAGCCAGATAGAGAAAATAAGAGAAAAAGAATCAATGCTCCATGTTTATGACACAGTTGTTACAGTAATCAGAGATGTTCTAAGGCTTGAGGGAATAGAGAGAGCTAGTGACACAGAAATAGTTAATATATTTGAGAAAGAAATAATAAGCCAGGGTAAGATACCTGCAAAGTTCTTAAGAATATTGCATGTTATAATGAAGGCAAAGAAGGATTATGATGAGAAAAAACTAACAAAGGCAGAGGTAGAGAAGGTTAAAAAAAGCTCCCAGGAATTTATCAGGTTTATGATTGAGCATATACAAAGAAAAAGGGGTATGGAGATAGAAAGGACAAAGATAAGAGTGAAATATGGGGATAAATATGGAGAGGTTCTTTTGCTTGGAAAAAATGCTTACATTATACATGACATTGATCAGGAGGAAAAAAGGATTACCAAGGCAGAAATACTGCCTAATGGCGGCCTTGGAAAAATAACCAAGAGCTCTCTTGAAGAGCTTGAGAAAGAGCTCTCAAAGATAGAGATTCTGTCAAAGGTCTTTATAAAAGAGCCAATATTTGAGGACATGAAAAAAATCTTTGGCAAGGATGTAGAAATATTGATTAATTACTGATTTTTAATCTTTTTAAGTTATATTTTAGATTATATATTTTCTATTCTACTTAAGTTTATTAACCAGAAGGATATTATATTAATATTGGGGGTTTATATGAGATTAAACTATAAGACAGGTTATAAAATATGTGATGCCATGACAAAAAAGCCTGTTTCTGTTTCACCAGAAACTTCTATTGAGGAGTGTGCTTTAAAGATGATGAACAATCACATAGGGAGCCTTGTCATAACAAAGGATTCTAAACTTCTTGGCATATTATCTGATAGGGATATTGTAAGAAGAGTTATTGCAAAAGGACTAAACCCAAAAGAATTAAAGGCCAAGGAAGTAATGATAAGAAAAGTCATAACAATCAACCCTGAAAAAGATATTTATGATGCTCTCAAAAAGATGAGGGACAGTGATGTAAGACACCTTCCTGTTATGAATAAAAAAGAGATGATTGGCTTGCTTACATTAAAGGACATACTAAAAATACAGCCAGAGTTATTTGAGCTAATGGTTGAGAAATTTGAATTAAGAGAAGAAGCAAGAAAACCCATCTTTGGCGGCCCAATCTCAGAGGGTATGTGTGAGGAATGTGGTTTTCCATCAACAAACTTAAGAGAAATTGAGGGCTCCTTTCTTTGTACAAGGTGTGCATCCAAAAAGCTTTAGAAACCTTTAAATATATTCTATTTTTCTGTTCTATTTATCCTGCGGGGGTAGCAAAGTCTGGTCAAATGCGCAGGACTTAAGACTAAAATATGGTTATAAGGCAGAAATCCTGTCTCTTAGTGAGTCCGTGGGTTCAAATCCCATCCCCCGCATTATAAATATGGTGATAAAAATGATGAAAACAAAAATATTGAAAATTCTTGTATTAATGCTATTAATTAATATGCTCTTTGTAAGAGCATCAATAGATGCAAGTTATGAATGCAAAGAAAAGAATTGCATTGAAGGAACAGAAGTAGTTTTTACTGTTAATGTGTTTAATAATATAAACAAGAGCATCAATGTTGGTGATGTTTACATAAAAGACAGGGATTATGGCACTATTCTTGGATTTGATGTTAGTGAAGACATAGTTATACCACCTGGAGAGGTACGCAGTTTTAATTTTACAAACCTTGTTAAGGCTCCTGTAAAAGGCTATACTTTTTACTATGTTCCATGTTTTAGGATGTCTTATGCTGATAAGCCAGAACAGATTTTTGAGATATGTGGCAAGACTGTAAATAGCCTTACAGTTCTTCCATTGTCAAAGATTGAGTGCAAAGAGGACTCTGAGTGTGATGAGGATGAATACTGCAACACATTTAGCATTTATAAATGCAAGAAGCTGGAGTGTGGACCAAATGAGACTGCAGTTAATCATTCATGTGTTGTATTAGAACCAAAAAAAGTAGTTATCATTAACTGGGGAAATGTTATATTAACAGCAGGATTTGTTGTTTTAGCTGTTGTTTTATTGTTTTTATTCATAGGAAGAAAACAAAAGCATGAGGGTGAGGATTATGTGGATATGACTACTGAATTTAGTGAAGAGAAAGAATCACCTAAAAAAGAAGAAACAGATAAAAAGAAAGGAGAGAAGTTAGATAAAGAGTATAAAAAGATTGAAGAATCCTCTAAAGAGTTAAAAGAAGAGAAGCCTAAAAGAGATGAAGAGAATAAAGTGATTGAAGAACCTGCTCAGGAATCTGAAGAACCAAAACAAGAAAAACCTGAAAAAGATGAAGAAAATAATCATAAAAAAGAAGCTGGAGGGGATGAAGAAATTAAAAAAAAGAAACCCAAACCCAAAAAGACTAAAAACAGCAAAAAGAAATATAAGCGCGTAAAGCAAAATAAAACTTATGACGCAGTTCCAGACTATGTGGTAGATGAGCAAAAAGAGGGAACTAAAAAAACAGATCAGGAAACAGAAGACAGAGACATAGAAATAATTGATTACAGCGGTTACGAAGATGATGATGAGGAAAATAAGGATATTTTCTGATTAATTATTTTTACGCCCCGGTGGCTTAGTGGCTATAGCGCCACCTTGGTAAGGTGGAGGTCGCGAGTTCAACTCTCGCTCGGGGCTTGATTAAAAAAGTACCAAGAGTTGATGAAAAATGAAACACGAGAAAATTAAGTTAGAAGATATAATTGTTCAGGACAGGAAGATTGAATACATTTTCAAAGACCCTTTAGTTTGACATAAAAGAGAATGATTATTTTAGAGAAAAAGTAGTTGAATTATTAAATATGATATGTAATAATAGAACGTCACAATACAAGAACATAATAAGACAAATAATAAACATTATAAATACTGCTCAATATACTTCCTAAGTTTGACAAGAAACTCTTTGCTTTCAGGTTCCCATCGACTAGGAATCATTTTTCCCCAATTATCATCTGTGAAGGTTTTCCCATCAAAGGTACGTTTATCCTTATATCTTGGCACTAATTGGAAATGCAAGTGTGGTGTCATGTTGCCTAGTTGCATCACATTAAACCAGTCTGGATTAAAAGCATTTTTCAATGCTTGTTTAAGTTCTTTGACAATCTGCTTTAGTTCAATAAGCTCTTCATCTGTCAGTTCTTCAAAGAAGCAAACATGTCTCTTTAGGAAAGCATGACTCCAACCGATAAGAAACTGACTTTCCGCTAGCGACAATTTCCAATACTTGTAACCTTTTATCACAAGATAATCATCCTTAAAATTACACCATTTACAATTTTTGTTCATAATATCACATTATTTCAAATTTCATTTATAAGCTTTTGCTTTCTTTTTTATTTGTGGTCACCTCCCTTAACCACATCCAGTATAGGGCTATGCCTTTACTGGGTTATAAATCTTTCGAGATTTTCAACGGTGCCGTAATTTTTACACAACATTTAAATATTAATTCTAATCTTATATTTTTAATTGGGCCTGTGATCTAGTGGCTATGATGTCACCTTGACGATTTAAAAAATCAAAATGGTGAATATCCCCGGTTCGAACCAAATGGTTACGCTCATTTGATACGCAAGGGCGGGCATTGCTTAACAGCAAGCCCACCGCGCTCGCTGACGCTCGCAAAGATTAGAGTTCGCAACCAATACGAAAGTCCGGGTGGGCCCATACAAATGGTTACGCGCATTTGATACGCAAAGAGCGACATTCAACTTCGTTGAAGTCCCTCGTGCTCGCTTTGCTCGCAACAAATGAAGAGGTGGATAACATCAGAAAAATAAAAGAGGTTAAAATGGAGATAGCTTTTTTTGAATTAAAACCTTGGGAAAAAGCCTACTTAAAAAAGAAATTAAAGAATTATTCCTTAAAATTTTTTGAAGAAGCTCTCAGCAATGATAATGTTTCTAAAGCAAAAAACTCTGATATAATCTCTATTTTTATTTATTCAAAAATCAGCAAAGATATACTAAAAAAACTTCCAAAACTTAAGATTATTACAACAAGGTCAACTGGCTTTGATCACATTGACCTAAAAGAATGCAAGAAGAGGAAAATTATCATCTGTAATGTTCCTTATTATGGAGAAAATACAGTTGCAGAGCATACATTCGCTCTGATATTATCTTCATCAAGAAATATTCATAAATCATATGTAAGAACTTTAAGAGATAATTTTTCTATTGAAGGTTTGACTGGTTTTGACTTGAAAGGAAAAACCATTGGCATTATTGGAGGAGGTCATATAGGATTGCATGTAGCAAAAATGGCTCGTGGTTTTGGAATGAATGTGCTTGTCTATGATATAAATAAGCAGAATTTCTTGGCAGAAGTAATTGGATTTAGTTATGTAAATCTTGATGAATTATTAAAGAAATCAGATATAATTTCATTGCATGTCCCATATAACAAGCATACCCACCACTTAATAAATAAGAATAATATAAAGAAAATAAAAAAGGATGCAATCTTAATAAATACTTCCAGGGGAGGAGTAGTTGATACGGGTGCTTTACTGTATGCCCTAGAAAAGAAAATCTTGGGTGGAGCTGGCTTGGATGTAATTGAGGGTGAAGAGCTAATAAAAGAAGAGCACGAGCTTCTTTATGAAACAGGAAATCCAGAGAAATGGAAAACCATTGTTAGGGACCACAAAATATTCCATATGGATAATGTTGTTTTTACTCCCCATAATGCTTTCAATAGCAAAGAAGCATTAATAAGGATATTAGATACAACAATAGGAAATATAGAATCCTATTCTAATAAAAATCCGGTAAATGTTGTTAATCCATAAGAGGATATAACTAAAAAAATATTGGAAAAACAGATAAAATCATTAGAGGAATAATAAAACCATCAAAGAGGTGAATAACATCAGAAAAATAAAAGAGGAATTTTCAAAATATTTTATCTTTTCACTCTTTATTATAGCTATCTATATGGTTTTCTTGGTTATCAAACCATTTATAATTGCAATATTGACCAGCATTATAGTCTCATATATACTCTACCCCTTATACAAATGGATTAGTAAAAAAACCAAGAGAAAAAACCTTTCTGCTGTTATAGTAACAATCCTCATAATAACTTTAATAATCACTCCGATTTTATTTATTGCAAATTCACTTACAAGAGAAGTAATGGTAGTTTATACTAACTCAAAACAAAGGATTGAAGAGGGAAATATAATTGACACAGAACCTGGCTCTATTTTATGGAAATTAAACTCTTTCCTGGTTAATATAGCAGAGAAACCGCAAATTAGTTCTTCCCTTGACAGCATCACAAATTCCATAATAAGCTCATTATCAAACTTTATATTTACAATACCAAAAAGAATACTTAGTTTTTTTGTTATGATATTCTTAATCTTTTTCATGTTAAGAGACGGGGAGTTAATGGTTAAAAAAATAAAATATCTTATACCATTAAAAAACCATTACCAGAATAAGATAGTGAAAAGATTTGGCAGTGTTACACGTGCTGTTGTTTATGGCCATTTTATAACAGCATTAATCCAAGGAATGGTTGGTGTGCTTGGCCTGTATATATTTGGAATTAAATCACCCCTTGTATGGGGAGGCATTATGATGGTTGCCTGTATGATACCTTTTATTGGAGCTCCAGTAGTATGGTTCCCCCTTGGTGTGTTAAAGTTAATTGAAGGGCTGACAACTAATACCACTTCAACGACCTTAAGAGGAATAGGACTGCTTGTTTATGGATTTTTTATAGTTGCATCAATTGACAATTTAATAAAGCCCAAAATCATTGGTGATAAGGCAAAGATTCATCCTACAATCATATTATTAGGGGTACTGGGAGGATTAACTATTTTTGGAGTCATAGGAATTGTTATAGGTCCTTTAGTACTATCGCTATTTTTGACATTTGCTGAAATCTACAAAACAGAGATTATCTAAAAAATGAAACTAAAAGTCAAGGATATTAATATTGCAACAGGCTGGCCCCTGGTAGCAGTTCTAAATGAGGTTGATGCACTAAAACTTGACCTTCATTATGAAGACAGGGTTAAGATTAAAAAGGGAAGGAAGAAGGTTATTGCAATAATAAATATTGCTGAATCAAGCAAAATAATTCCTATGGGTAAGATAGGGTTATATGAGGAAGTCTTGGATAAATTATGTGTAAAATCAGGTGATGTTGTTGATTTATCTCTTGTTGAAAAACCTGCTTCCATACAGTATATCAAGAAAAAATTAAAGGGCAGAAAACTTAGTTATGAAGAGTTCTATCATATTATTGATGATATCATCAAAAATAAATTAAGTGAGATAGAGATAACATATTTTGTTTCTGCCTGCTACACAAATGGCCTTGACCTTGATGAAACTGTTTCATTAACAAAGGCAATGATTAATACTGGAGAGATATTAAAACTAGCTAAATATCCTGTAATGGACTTGCACTGTATTGGCGGCGTAGCTGGAAACAGGACAACAATGGTTGTAGTGCCAATAGTTGCTGCCGCTGGCCTGACAATTCCAAAAACATCATCAAGGAGCATAACAAGCCCTGCTGGAACAGCTGACACAATGGAGGTTTTATCTAATGTTTCTTTCTCAATAAAGGAGATAAAAAAAATTATTAGAAAAACAAATGCCTGCCTTGTATGGGGCGGCTCTGTTAACCTTGCACCTGCAGATGACAAAATAATAAGAATAGAGCATCCTGTATCACTTGATCCCGAGGGCCAGCTTCTGGCAAGCATTTTAGCAAAGAAAAGGTCTGCTTCTGCAACACACCTGCTTATTGATATACCTATTGGAAAGGGATCTAAGATAGAAAGCAGGAAAAAGGCACTTCACTTAAAAAGGCTTTTTGAATCAATATCAAAAAAACTTGGAATAGAAATTAAAGTTATAATCACAGACGGCTCTCAGCCAGTCGGGAATGGCATTGGACCGGGATTGGAGGCAAGAGACGTTCTCTGGGTACTAAAAAATGATTCAAAACAACCCTTGGATTTAAGGGAAAAATCTCTTAAAATGGCTGGACTGCTTCTTGAGATGGGAGGCAAAGCAAAAAAAGGAGCTGGCACTAAAAAAGCATTTGATATATTAAACTCTGGAGCTGCTTACAGGAAAATGATAGAAATCATTAAAGCACAGGGAGGCAAGAAGATAAAAGCTGATAATATAAAGATAGGGAAATTCAGATATAACTTTAGAGCTAAGAGATCTGGTGTTGTAACTCATATAGATAATGACTCAATCTCCAAAATAGCAAGGGCTGCAGGAGCTCCCTTGGATAAAGGTGCAGGAATCTATCTGCATAAGCATGTTAAGGATTCTGTTAAGAAAGGAGATAAAATATTTACAATTTATGCTAAAAACAAGCAAAAGCTGAATTATGCTATTAATGTTCTCAAAAAAACAGATGGGATTGTGGTTAAGTAATAATTCTAAGAATGAAATAGTTCAGGATTCTCTAAATGAATCAGGGCAGTAGTTATAGCCTGTTTGGTGTAATCTTTTCTCGTTAGTCTGCCTTTTGTTAAAAAGCCTATTACTCCCTCTGAACGGCCGATTCTTTTATTTTCTGTTAAATTAAGTTTATGCATTGCCTCGTCTATATCAAGTCCATCTGAAAAAACAAGCTTTGTTACTTCAGTCGGATATTCAAATGAGGATGACAATCCAATATGAAATTCTTTTCCATCATAAATAACACAAACAGTAGTATCCATATAGCCTGTTTTTGTGTCTGGAACTTTCATTAATCCGCTTTCAATACCAAAGCTGTAATCGCAGTTTTTGAATGCGTTTTTGGCCCTTTTCATTGCCCCTTCTATTGTTTCTTTGAGAGATTTTGGCTGTTTATGAACTTTTGATGAAACCTCTAGTGGGAAAATCTCTGCTTTTGACAGAAAATCATAATCTTTAATGACTTCTTTAACAGCATCAACCTTTATCTGGTTTTTAGACCCAATATTTATTCTCATAATAAAAATAAAAAAACCTGGTTTTTATAAATTTAATGGTAATAAGATTTAACAAATTTTTTAGAAATGTTTATATATAACTAAAGTAAATATCAAATATAATGACACAAAAAAGAGTTCTGATAGGGAGTTTCATACTTACAATGATAGGATTACTTTTCATGTTAGGTACTAATGCAGGCATAACAGGCGCAGCTATTGGAATTTCTACAAGTGCACTGGATTCAGCATCAAGCCCCTTGTTTGGATTTTTCTTAATATGGATTGCATGTTTCATGCTTATAGTCAGTACAGGCGGAAAGATAACACTGGACAGACTCATAAAGGCAGATGAAAAGGTAAGGGATTTTGATGCAAAACAAAAATACAAGGTAGCCCGTGATTATGTAAAGTCTGTGGAATCATTCAAGAAAAAGGATGGAAAACCAAAGAGTTATGAAGACCTTACTAGAGAAGAACTAAAGAAGGTAATCAAAAATGTAGAACAGGGTATGGCTCTAAGATATTTCTCAACTTACTCAGAAAAAACAGCTTCAGAATTTTCAGAAGCAATAAAATCAGGTGATGATGTTCAAATAGAAAGAATAAGGGGATGGTACATACGTGATGCAAATATTAAAAATGAAGATATGCAGAATATTGCTAAACAGAGTGCTTCTATAAGTTCTTTCCTTGAATTATCTGAAAAAGCAGGAAAAGGCATAATACAAACAGAAAATGCCCTTTATAAAAATCTGATTGATTATGACGATACCAAAAAGATAATCCAAGGAGTTAGTGAAGGCTACAAGAAGCGAAATATAGGAATCCATTATAAAGCAGAAGAATTTAAAGAGGAGATAGAACAGGGAAATTTAGAACGTCTGATGAGTATAATAGAACAATACAAACAGGATAAATATGCATCAAAAATGAGAGAGGCTCTTGGTGGAAAAAAGCCAAAGAAGTGATTCATATTTCTAAAATTTTTCCGTCAACTGTTATTCTCGGGTTTCTAAAGACCTGGTCAAGATGGGTCATTGCAAATATTGAGCCACCGAACCAGTTGTTTGAGCCAAGGGCAATATGAGCTGTTCCAAGGGCTTTTTCGTCAATGATTGTTGAGCCAATTAATTTTGCTTTTGGATTCAGGCCAATGCCAAACTCGCAGACCTTTCTTATGCCCCATGGATATTTGGAGTTTCTCTCTGCCCATAACAGGGTTTCCTCAAGAAGTCTTGCCTCTTCTTTACCCTGAATATCAATAAGGTCACCATTCTTTATAATTAAGGTTATTGGGTTTTTTATTATAATGGTGCTGTATCTATTTCTTGAGCTTCCGTCAACAATAACCTTTCCATTAACTGATTTCTTCCTTGGAGGGAAATAGACCTCTCCAGCAGGAAGGTTTCCTCCAGAGCCCGGCTTTGTATAATTTCCGTCTGCAGATTGAATATTTGCAACATCAAGTTTCATATGAAGATCTGTTCCAGCCTTTGTCCTTACATGAAGGTCTGTTCCCTTTTCAATAATTGCCTTGAGTTTCCTGTGTGTCCTTTGTATTTCTGGATAGTCAATGTTAATAGTTCTTATTAAATCCTTAAAATCCCTTGTTTCTATATGCCCTAAGCTTGGCGTTGTTGCAAACCTCATATTTCTCTGCCTGCACAAGTGCCTGTAGCTTTTGGTTATACCCCTTAAAGAGCCAAGCCTGTTAGACAAAGCAAGCAGTAAAATGCTTCTTTCACCCAGGTAATTAATTGCATCAACAATGCTTTTGTCTGCCAAATCTCCTCTTAATTTTGGCACCTGGAAAAAAAGCCTCGGGTGCAACCCAAGCTTTTTTGCTGCAAAATAATAAGAGCCTGCAAGCATAGCTGCTGCACGCTTTCTATCATAGCCAGTATCACCAATTATCAGGATGCTTTCATTCTTTGCTTTAAGGCAGTCTTTAAAAACTCCCTTAAGATAAGTAGAATAAGTTTTGCAGGTGTCTAACAGGTTCTTTTTTCTAAGCCAATCAATGCAAGCCCTTGAATCCACTTTAACACCTAAAGAATAAATTTAACTTACTTGTTTTTAAACTTTTTGATTAAAATGATTTTATTAAAATCTGAATGCAACATTAATTTTGTAAGAATCAGCCTTAAAGAATTTTTTGCAGAATTCTGCTGTTTTTTTTGGCTCAAATTCCTTGCAGCTGAATATATCAATATATGCTGAATTTGTGTGGTTTGCCAGATGGCCTGAAACAAGAGATGTTTCTACTAACTGAGTAAATGAATATCCCTGAACTCTCTCTTCCTCTCCAAAGTTAACTATCTGCGGCTCACCAAATCTTTTCATGTCTATAATTTTGCAAAGTTTTATTATAAATTCACTTATTTTTTCTTTGCTTCTTATTGTCTCAGGATTACAGTTTTTGAGGTCAACACTTATGGAAAGGCCCCATGGCTTGAGCCTTTTGTATTCATCAACAATTTCCCTGTCTGATTTTTCATTGCGGTTCATCTTAAAGCTTATGCAGTATTTTGAGCTTGCTTTTAAACTTTTTGATTAAAAATTTTTTGCCATTAAAAAATAGATAATTTTATATAAATGCTTATCTTTAAGGATTAAGATGAGAACATATCAAAAATTTAGTGAACATAAAAATTTGGTTGATTATCTTACACCAAAATTAAAACTGGTAAAAGATAGATTGTATACTGAATTAAGTAAAGGAGAACTAAAAATAAATGAATACTGGCAAAAAACCTATCAATTTTTGTGTGAAGAGGGAATAATTAAAAAATCATATGATAAGTGGAAGACAGACTTTTATGATATTTTATTAAAACTGGAGAGGAAACTTCCTATAAAAAAATACTCTGGTCTTAAGAAAAGATATATGGGTCTAGAAGATGTAGCATTAAGCACTGAAGCACAAGAAGATTGTGATAAATATACTAAACTTAAAGGAATGACATATAATTATTTAAAGAAAGAACTAGGAAACA
Source organism: Nanobdellota archaeon (assembly GCA_018819345.1). Classification (GTDB taxonomy): domain Archaea; phylum Nanobdellota; class Nanobdellia; order Woesearchaeales; family CG1-02-33-12; genus CG1-02-33-12. Next base: position 7,365 of record JAHJQG010000046.1, on the reverse strand, counting down.
AGCCAGTTCCTTATTCAGAATTTAAAACAATGATAAAAAGCTATTTAATGAAGCAAAATGAGCTACGGGGTGTTATCAAACCAGAACTACTAACGATAGATCTAATGTTTGATCTGAGCAGGGAATTCAATATTGGGGGATATCCTCCAGATGTCTTGGAAAAGGCATTAGATAATCTATGATTTTTTCACTTAGTGAATTAAAAACATAAATTTAAGATGAAAGAAATAAAGTTAATAGGAGATGTAGATGAGTTCCTTCTAGATATATTTCTTTTAACAACACGTTAGTTCTACTGCATTTTTATAACAAAGCTTAAATACTATTTTATTGTTTTATGGTTTTATTAAAGAATATTAAATAAAATAATGATTATGGAGGATATTCAAATGATAAAAATAAAATTTCCAGACAGCTCAGTAGATGATTATGAAAAAGGAATAAGCATAATTGATGTAGCAAAAAAAATAGGAAAAAAACTTGCAGATGATGCAATTGCAGCAAGGCTTAACAATGAATTAGTTGACCTTAACACAAAAATAAACAAAGACTCAAAGCTAAGGATAATAACATTCAAGGATGATGATGGCAAAGAGGTTTTCAGGCACTCCAGTTCGCACTTGATGGCCCAGGCAATAAAAAACCTCTTTCCAAAAGCAAAATTTGCAATAGGCCCAGCAGTAGAGGATGGTTTCTACTATGACATTGATTATGAAAAGAGTTTAACACCAGATGACCTTGTAAAGATTGAAAGTGAGATGAAAAAGATAGTTGAGGATAACATAAAGATTGAAAGAGAGGTTGTATCAAAAGAAAGGGCTCTTGAAATTTTTAAGGATAATCCTTACAAAACAGAACTAATTAAAGAGCTTGAAGATGAAAAAATAAGCACCTACAAGCAAGGCAATTTCACAGATTTCTGCCGCGGGCCTCATGTTCCATCAACAGGAAAGATAAAGGCATTCAAGCTGACAAAAATAGCAGGAGCATACTGGAAAGGTGATGCAAAAAACAAGCAATTGCAGAGATTGTATGGAATCTCATTCCCAGACAAAAAACAACTAAATAGCTATCTTAAACTATTGGAAGAGGCAGAGAAAAGAGACCACAGGAAATTAGGAAAAGAATTAGATTTATTCAGCATGCATGACGAAGGCCCTGGTTTTCCATTCTTCCATCCAAAAGGAACTGTTATAATAAATATTTTAAAGGATTTCTGGAGAAAAGAGCATGTAAAAGCAGGCTATACAGAGGTTATAACACCAATGATATTAAACAGAAATCTCTGGGAGCAGAGCGGCCACTGGGACCATTACAAGGAAAACATGTACTTTACAAAAATAGATGACCAGGATTATGCAATAAAGCCAATGAACTGCCCAGGAGGAATATTAATCTACAAGACAAAATTAAGATCCTATAGAGAGCTTCCAATGAGGGTTGGTGAGATGGGAACTGTTCACAGGCATGAATTATCTGGTGTTTTAGCAGGATTATTCAGAGTAAGATGCTTTACACAGGATGATGCACATATATACATGGCAGAAGAACAGATAAAAGATGAAATTATTGGAGTAATTAACCTGACAGATCATTTCTACAAAACATTTGGATTTGATTATAAGGTTGAGTTAAGCACAAAGCCAGATAATGCAATGGGCTCTGATCAGGCATGGGAAAAAGCAACTGCTGGATTAAAAGATGCTTTGGATGCTAAAAAAGTAAAATATAAGATTAATGAGGGAGATGGAGCTTTCTATGGACCAAAAATTGACTTTCATCTAAAGGACTGCCTTGGAAGGACTTGGCAGTGCGGAACAATACAGCTTGATTTTGCAATGCCTGAAAAGTTTAACTTAACATATGAGGGAAAGGATGGAAAGAAGCATAGGCCAATAATGATACACAGGACTATCTACGGCTCAATAGAAAGATTCCTTGGAATCCTTATAGAGCATTATGCCGGGAAATTCCCATTATGGCTTTCACCTACACAGGCAATTATTTTAAACATAAATGACAGCCACATAAAATACGGAGAAGAAATAAAGAAAAAGCTGGAGCAAAACAACATAAGGATTGAAACTGATTTTAGGGCAGAGACAATGCCAAAAAAGGTCAGGGAAGCGCAATTAAAGAAAATTCCATTAATACTTACAGTTGGCGACAAGGAAGTTAAAAACAAAACAGTAGCAGTAAGAACACTTGACGGCAAGATTTATTTTGATATAAAGCCAGAAAACCTAATCAAAAAGATGCAGGAGATTATAAACAGCAAATCCTCTGAGATTAGGTTTTAATTTTTATATTTTAAAAATTAGGGTTTAATAATTCGGGGAAATAAAATGATTGAAAGAGAAGAATTAGCATCACGTGTTAATAAAATTATGGAAACCTATGTACTATGTCCAAATTTAGTTAATAAACAGAAAATATTTTATGAGTTTTATAATAAATTAACAACGCCTCAAAATTTTAAAGAAGAATGGGGGGGTATTTTTGCTCCTAGTTCTAGCGGTCCGATAAGGTTGAATATGACCCCAGAACATATAGATCAATATTTTGAAGTATTAACTAAAAAATTAGATAGTTATAAAAAAAGAATAGAAACAAACAAAATAAATTGCAAAAATTACAAAACTCCCGAGTTTGAACCAGTTACAGCATCAGAACTAGCAAGAGAAGCATTTTATGAATCATTTCCTCCTGTAAAAAATTCATACAAAAGAGATAAAAATAATAAATTAGCAAATGTGGGAGATGACTTATTTGATGTTTACAATAGGAGATCAAAAGGTAAGGAGAAAGGGGTTGATGAACTGACCCCTGAAGATACAGCTCAACTTAAAAAGCTTCAGAGGTTACATTTAGGTAAATGGGAAATTGGAAAGATTTAATTATTGTTAATAAGTATAATGTTAAGATTGTATAATATATAATAGTTTTTTCTAAAGGTTTATAAATGAAAACCTGTTTTCAGCAATAAAATGGTACTTGAGAAGCTTGGAACCTCACTAAAGAATACATTAACCAAGATAGCGAAAGCCATATTTGTAGATGAAAAGCTTATAAATGAGCTTGTCAAGGACATACAGCGCGCATTATTGCAGGCAGATGTTAATGTTAAATTAGTCTTTGATTTAAGCAACAAGATAAAAGAACGGGCCTTAAAAGAGGAAACTCCAGCTGGCCTCACAAAAAAAGAATACCTTGTAAAAGTAGTTTATGAGGAATTAGTAAACTTCGTCGGAAAAGAAGAAGGCAAGATAGAGATTAAGAAAAAACCAACAAAGATAATGCTTGTTGGATTGTTTGGCTCTGGAAAAACAACACAGGCAGGAAAGCTTGCAAAATATTATACAAAAAGAGGATATAAGGTTGCATTGGTTGGCCTTGATACTCATAGGCCTGCTGCAATGGAGCAGATAGAGCAGATAGCAAAAAAAGCAAGGGTTCCTGTTTTCCTTGACAAAAAGGAGAAAAATCCATTAAAAATATGGAAAGAGTTTGAAAATAAATTCAATAAGTATAATATAATAATCATAGACACATCTGGAAGGGATGCATTATCAAAGGATTTGATTGAAGAAATAAAAAAAATAAACAAAGCTGTAAAGCCAGAGGAAAATCTTTTGATAATAAGCGCTGACATTGGCCAGGCAGCTCAAAAACAAGCGCAGGCTTTCCATGAATCATGCAAGATAACAGGTGTTATAGTAACAAAGATGGACGGCACTGCCAAGGCAGGAGGTGCATTAACATCATGTGCTGCAACAGATGCAAAGATAAAATTTATTGGTGTTGGTGAAAAATTAGGTGATTTAGAGGTTTTCAAGCCAGAAGGATTTATTTCAATACTGCTTGGCATGGGTGATCTGGAAGCATTATTAGAGAAAGCAGAACAAGCCATCTCAAAAGAGGATGCAGAGGATTTAGGAAAAAGATTTCTTAAGGGAGAGTTTAGCTTAATTGATCTATACGAGCAGATGCAGGCAATGAGAAAGATGGGACCATTGAGCAAAATAACAGAGATGATTCCAGGTTTTTCCCAGTTAAAGATGCCAAAGGATTTATTAAAAGTCCAGGAAGGCAAGCTGAAAAAGTGGCGCTTTATCATGGACTCAATGTCAAAACAAGAGCTTGAAAACCCAGACATTATAAGCATTACAAGGATTGACAGGATTGCAAAGGGCTCAGGAACATCTACAAGGGAAATCAGGGAATTATTAAAGCAGTACAGGCAGAGCAAAAAAATGGCAAAGCTCTTTAAGGGCGGAAGCCCAAAGAGCATGGAAAGAATGATGAAAAAGCTCAGTGGCAAGGGCATGCCAAATATTAAGTTTAAGTAAAAGTATTAATTCTTTTAACTAGCTTAACCCGGCTCTTATTGCTGCAATTATCAATCCCAATATTATTCCTATTATCAAGCCACAAAAAAACTCCCTGACACCACATTTTAACTGCTCTTTTGGGCAGTAACTTCTCTGCAGTTTGTCAAGCCCTTCAATTCTTTTCCTGACTGTCTTGAGTGCCTCTTCCCTTGTCTTTGCTTTCAATAAATCCCTGCTAAGATCCATATCATAAATAACATCCCTGACCCAGTTGCTGAAATCATTTCTATCTTTTGTCACATGATGTTTAAATGTATTTTCATCCATTATTTCTAGGGCATCAGCAAGCTCTTGCAGGTTTCTTATAGATGCCCCCATGTGCAGATTAAAATAGTGCTTTGGAACAACATCCATCAGGATTAATCCTGCATCTTCTGGAAACAAAATTTTTTTTACCATTATTATCACCCCTTTTTTAGCTGAATTTCTTTATTATATGTTTTAAGATGATTATCTGCGTTTTATCCTTATTAGTTGTTTTCAAAAGCTCTTTTGCCAGCTTTTCTTCCTTAAAAACATCTTTAATCCAATTACTGAAATCATTTCTCGTCTCATTGACATGATGCATAAATATTTCATCAGCCATGTTATCAAGTTGTTTGGATAAACCCAACACATTCTTCAAAACAGTACCATCCTGAACAAAGAAATAATGCTCTGGATTTGCATCTTTTAATATATCTTTTTTTATTGCTGCTTTTTTCTTTTTAACCCCTTTTTTCTTTGCAACTTTTCTTTTTGTTTTCATACTACCACCTCTTTTTTTAAATTATTATGCTCTTTTAACCTGAAGTTTATATCATTAAGTATATTCATAAAGGTTATGAATGCATCATAAGGATTATCATAAGGATTAAAATATTTATGCACATCACCATCATTAAACCACTTGGTGCACATATAATAAAAATGATCACTTGTCTGAAGTTTTCTCCAGTCATTAATAAGTTTTTTATCATTTGATTTTTTTATTGCTTTTTCCATAAGATATACCTCATTTATTGCTGACTTCTGCATATCATTTCCATCCCAGGCACTTGTATCTCTCTCAATATCTGCCCATGAAACAGGGCTGTGAATATCCAGTTCTGAAACAGGATTATATGTTTTTATTGCCTGACTAGGTGTCTTAAAATCATTGTCAGGGTGCTTTAATAATTCCCCTGGAAGGTTTCTTAAAAAATCAAATATCCCTGTATCTGCCCACTGGTGCTCACCAAAGGTCTCGTAATCCATAAAAAGATTTACTAGATTGCCGTTTCCATTAACAGCATTAATCCAGCTAGCATATTTATCAACTGTTAGTGGCCATTCCTTCCAGCTTTTATCTGAAAACCTGAATGCAACATCATCAGACAGTTTGTAGTTTTTAAGCAAAAGCTTTATTCTTGATGTTGTTTTTGGAGTATAAATAAAATTAGGTGATCTCCAGCCAAGTACATGATCAGCACCTTCTGCCAGTATTCCCTTATAGCCCATGGACTCAATAAAATTTGCAAGCTCATTATTATATACAAGCTCTGTATTCCTGAAAATACATGGTTTTTGCTTAAACAGGCTCCTTATTTTTTTGTTATGCAAAATAACCTGCTCTTTAAATTCGCGTTTTGAATGCAGGAATGAAAGTGAATGATAGTATGTCTCATCAAGTATTTCAACCTTGCCAGTATCAACCAAATCCTTAAATGATTGCAAAACATCTGGCATAAGCTCCTCAAACTGTTCTAATATAACACCTGAAAAAGAATAGCTTATCTTGAATTCTTCATGCTTGTTAAGCAAATCAAGCATTAGCTTATTTGTTGGAAGATAACATTTTTCTGCAACCTTTTTCAGTATATCCAGATTCTTCTGCTTGTTAGTATAACTATGATTCTTTCCAATCTCAAAAACATTATAATTCCTAAGCCTGTAGGGCTGGTGAACCTGGAAGTAAAAACAAATTGATACCATTTTTAAGCTTTAATGTGTAAGCCAACCTCCATCAACAAATAATGTAATGCCAGTTATATAATCTGCTTTATTTGAAGCAAGGAATAGGGCTGCATTTGCTATGTCCTCTGGCTTTCCTATCCTGTTTAATGGGATATTGGCGAGTAGTGTTTCCTTTGTTGCTTTATCTTCTAATAAGTTTTTTGTCATAGGTGTTTCTATCACACCTGGGCCTATTGCATTAACATTTATTTTATACTGTGCTAGCTCTAGAGCAAGCTCTCTTGTTATGTTTATTATTGCCCCTTTTGAAGCACAGTAAGCAGAGGAATTTGCAAATCCTACCTGGCCTGCAATAGATGTTATATTAATTATCTTTCCCTTGCCCTGTTTTATCATCTCTGGAACAACAGCTTTTGAGCAGAGAAAAACACCCTTAAGGTTTATATCCAAAATCCTGTCAAAATCCTGCTCTGTAGAATCGGTTAATGATTTTTGCATATATATTCCTGCATTATTAACAAGTATATCAATCTTGCCAAATCTTTTTACTGTTGATTCTACCATCTGCTTGATATCTTCATTATTAGAGACATCTGCCTTAACAGCTAATCCTTCTTTTCCAATTGCCTTAATCTCTTCTACTACCTTGTTGCAGTCATCTAGGTTTATGTCACTAACAACAACATGGGCTCCTGCTTTTGCCAATGCAAGCACTATTGCCTTACCAATCCCTCTTCTAGAGCCTGTTACAATAGCAATTTTATTTTTTAAATCCATTTTAAACCTCCTTTATGATTTGCTTAATACTCTTTCATAAACATCAATACATTTTTTGGCACTGTCATTCCAGCTGAATTTTTTTATTTCTATTAAGCCGTGCTCTTTCAGGCAATGGTGCAATGCATTATATTTAAGTACTGCTATTATTTTGTTTGCTATTTCATCTATATCCCAAAAATCAACCTTAAGGCAGTTTTTTATAACCTCTGAAACACCTGACTGCTTTGAGATGATAACAGGGGTTCCGTTTCTCATTGCT
>JAHJQG010000045.1 GCA_018819345.1 Nanobdellota archaeon | reverse complement strand
ATCGACATCTTTTGGGATTTCAATCTTCAATATCTCAAATACTGTTGGTGCAATATCTAGCAGACTTGGATTTTCATTATCTATTTTAAAGTTTGTGAATAAAACTCCCGGAACATGCAATGGGTCAACTATATGGTCTCCATTCCATCTTTTTAGATTATCTATAACTAGCTCTGGTGTTAATCCACCGATTGCACTCTGCCAGCTCATCCTGTAGCCTGGCTCAAACCCAATAACAATGTCAGGAGCATTCTTAACATAATCCCCATGATAAATTTCTTCCCTTTTGTATGCATGAGTTATAACCTTTTGATTATTTTTTGGGTCCTTAAAATTCTCTAGTTTCTTAATGATATCACTGACAATTTCCTCTTTTTCAGCTTCTTTTACAATTCCCTGCCCTTCTCTTCCTTTAAGGTTAATGTAAATCCCTGCAAAGCCAATTGAGTAAGCCTTTGTTTTGCTCCAGTCAACAAACTTGAAGAGGGCTCCCTCATCATTTCCGTCATATTCATCTGTTAAAATCATAAAGCCATTCTCAACAAGCCATCTATTAATACTAACAGCCCTTTCAAAACTAGTGAATCCATGGTCTGAAAATATCATTAAGGCAGTTTTGTTGTCTATCTTATTGAGAACCTCTCCTAAAAGCTTATCTTTTTTAACATAGTAATCAACAACCTCTTTGTTTATTGATAACCCTTCTTTAACATTAAATAAGTTTTTTTCATCCCAATACATATGCTGAAGCCTGTCCCCAGAATCAAACACAAAGGCAAGCACTCCTTTATCAAACCTGTTGAATTCATACCAGAACATTTTGTTTCTTTCATCTTCAATCTGGGAAACCTGCTCTAAAAAAACCTTATCAGTTATGGCATTTTCATTTAAGGCATTTGTGTCTTCGGGCATACCTAATGTGTTGTACAAGCCTATTGCATCTGCAAGTTCATTTGAATATTTGTTTGGATAAGTGAAATCAACAACAGGGTTTTCAGGGTCTATCTGGATAGAGCTAAGATACATATTAAATTCTGGCTCAATACTAAATAAGTAAGCTTTAGTAATAGCAGAAACTTTTTTCATGAAACCAACCTTAAAATCTATCCTAATCCAGTCACTCCATCCTCCAACATTAGCAGGATATTCTCTGTTGTCAACAATAATAGTTGCTTTATCTTTATCCACTTTTATTTGGATTGATTTTTCAATAGATTTTCTATCTGTTCCCAATGGACCAAAAACCTTTGAATTAATTATCTTATCATTAATTGACACTTTTATTGTTTTTTCTTCATCCTTGTTAAAATATTCAGAAGTGTAAATATAATACCCACTGGAAAATCCCCTTATATCTGGAACACCCTCACCAGAAAGCATCACTCCATTGACCTTATCAGGAGGAAAGGTTGCAGGCCACCTAATGATTGTTGTTGGGATTTTTGCATCAGATGTAATGCTCCAAAAAGGAATCCCTTTCATAGGAGATTCAAATTTAGTGCTGTACCTTGACTTTTGTTTTGTAATAGAAACTTCCAATAAATAATTTTCCGGATTTCTTGTAACAAAATCAAACAAACCATGTTTCCCAGGATTAGTGCCAGTTGAAATAGTTGTCCATGCAACAGGGCTTTCAGCAGGAAGCACTGTTTTTAGTTTTGAAAAACTTCCAGTTTCCTTTAGCTTTAAAAAATTTGGGAGCATGCCCTCACTCATTAGTTTATTAGTTACCTTTGGGTCCATGGCATCAATGCCAATTATAAGTATTTTATCATATCTGCTTTTAACCATTTTCTCCTCTCTTGAAAAAAAAATATTACTAACAAGATATACTAAGATAACACATATTATTATAAATATTGTTAGTTTTTTTGCATTTAACTTTCTTTTTTTGATTTTTTTATTAGTTTCCATAATTTTGAGAACATTTTCTTAGTTGGTTTAATAAGATATCGAAAGAAGAATCCGCCAATAGCAGCTAAAATAGCAAGGATAAAAGGCCACACAGAGCCAATAATCATTCCTCCTGTTCCTGGATCCACATAAGCAGATACCTTTATTGTGCATAATAATATTGCTAAAACTAAAAAGAAAGACCTCTGTAATTTTAAATTGTAAGTTGTAATAACCATTTTTAGTTATAATACACTATGCTTGGATATACCCTCTGTCATGTATGTAATAACTTAAAATATTTGACAATATAAAAACAATCACAATAACCTTTCTGCTTCCATAAGAATCATATGTTCCTAAGATATATCCAATAAGGAAAACAAGCATAAGAATATAATATTTGAATGGAAGGGCCTTTCTTTTCTGGAAAAGAATTCTTCCTGTTAAGAGTCCTGAAAAAAATATAATTAAATAGCTTAAAAAAGCAGAGCCAGCTGACATTGAAATAAAAAATCCAATAAACAATACAACCAAGGCAACATATTCAACCCACATACTCATCATATCTAATACTCCTTTTTTTGTTTTTATCATCCTGCTCTCTCCATTACTTGATATGTTATGAACCAAAATACAATTCCCATAAGCACAACAAAGACTAATGAATAAAATCCTAAAAATAGCACAAGCATTGCATATCCAACAATGCAGCCAAAGGCAAAGGCATACAATAGCCTGCTTGCAAAGAATATATTGCTTCCGTCTAATGGCGGGATTGGAAGCATGGTGAAGATTGCAAGCCAAAGGTTAAGGCTTATTGCCCTTCCAATAATAGTTGTTGTTGCTATTGGAGTCATTGGCGGAATTATAACCCCTCCATATGCTATTACTGCAAGCAATGCTGCCAATATAACATTGGATAAAGGGCCGATTGCTGATATCATGCCTAAAGACCAGTAATTTAACCCATACCTGAAAAATCCCAGCCTGTGCTTTGCCATATGATAAAGCACAATGCCTCCTGGAACAAGGAACCATATAGATCCTCTTGACACAAAACATAAAACAAGGGCTATCAAAAGGCCTGGCCAAAAAGTCCTGAACTCAACTTTAAAGCCAAGATGCAACCCATATATCTTTTGGGCAGATATATGAATGAGAATTGCTAACAAAGTTATAAGAATAGAATTAAAGAAGTTTTTCAGTCCGTAGGCAAGGTTAAACTCCTCGCCAGGGCCCCACATCTTGAATGAGATTATAAATGCAATAATCAATGTAGAGCCAAGAATTCCCTTTATTTCTTCATTGTTAAAGGTAAAATACCTCTTTGCCTTATCTATGAGGTCACTCATTTTATTGTTAAATAATAATGTAGGTATTTAAGTATTTTGTTTTTAAATACTGTTTTTGACACTAAAGCTATAGCTTATTTTGTGGTTAAAATCTTTTTTAATTAAATCTATTATATCTTCTTCATGTCCTGCACCAACAACAGCCAATATGTTTTTCTCAGGATTCTCATGCATTACCAGAGCAAGGTTTCTTGCCATTATCTTGTTTCTCTCATCTATTAAAACTCGGCATATGTTTGGGTATCTTTCTCTCATTTTGTTGATTAACTTCCTGATAACTTCCTGACTTGGGACTTTTGTAAGGTCAATTTTTTTAATATTTAAATCTTCAAGCTCATTCTTTCTTAATACAACTCCCTTGAAAATATCAACCAATAGATTCCATTTCTCTTTCCATGTTAAATACCTTGAAAAACGCTTTAGTGTTATCTCAATATTCTGGTCTATAAGTGCAATCCTTGCCTTTTGTTTCTTGGCAAGCCTTATTGCTGTTTTCATCTCAGAGCCTGGCGAGACACCAACATAGTCCCCTATTTTTTTTTGTATAACAGAGCCTATCCAGCTGAACAAGAAACCCTTAAATCCTATTTTTGGGATATCTGCAATGCTTATTTTTCTCTTTTGGTTATGCATTAATCCATAGAACCTGTTTTTGTCAAGCTCTAATGCAACAATATCCGGCTTTTCCTCAAGAATTGTATTTTTAACACTATCAATGCTTTGTTTTGCAATATGCGATGTTCCTATTATATTCAGGTTTTTGTATCTCATCTGTAATAGAATAAAAACCCTTTTTATAAAACTTGCGAAGTTTCGAAAGCTTTAAATAGTTGGTATATATTAATTATGTTACAATTATATTGGAGGGAGATCATGCTAAAGATGAAAAAAATATCTGAAACATATGATATGAAGGTTTTTACTGATTCTGGAGATTATTTTGGTGAT
>JAHJQG010000009.1 GCA_018819345.1 Nanobdellota archaeon | reverse complement strand
TAAAAATCCACAGAAAACTCCTACCAGCATCTAAAGATGCTGGTTTGACGGAGTTTTCTTTTGACAGTGGATTTTTAGGATGCCAGAAATGCTCATCCACATACTAAAGTATGCGGTTTTCGCAAGCATTTCTGTGCATAAAAAATTAAATCCTTCTTTTTTTAGGATTTGGCTTTCTTCTTACCTTTTCAGCACCCTTTCCTTTATTTCTAAGGCCTCTTGAGCGCCTTCCTGCAGAAGTCAATCCTCTAAAAGCTCGGCCAGTATGTTTCTTCTCACTAATCCAATTTATCCTTTTATCAGCCATTATTGAAGGATGTGATTTATCTACTAAAATCACTTCATACCAGAAATGTTTGCCGTCTTTTCCAACATAATAAGAATTTAAGACTTCGCAGTTCTTGTATTTTTTGTTTGCCCTCTCTTCTGCTATCTGCTGATAGTTTTTTGAAAGAACTTTTCTTTGGGTGCTGTGCTTTGGCCTTCTTCCTTTTTTTATATCAGGCCTTTGCCTTCCACCTCTGATAAGCCTCTGTCTTACAACAACATATCCCTGCTTTGCCTTGTAACCCAAAGAACGAGCAGCATCAATCCTTGTTGGCCTTTCAATCCTTATTGTTACTGGCTCTTTTCTCCACTCAATAAGCCTTTTTGACCAGATTTCCTTTAAATTCTTTTTTGGGCTTTTCCAAAGCCTTCTCACATATTTGTATAAACTCATTTTATTAGCCTCCATTATTTTGTTTTAGTTCAGGCAAGCAACTGCCCACATCCATAGAAAGCAGAAATCCCAGTTTGTTTAAAAAGCTTTCTTTTAACTTTAGAAAACTATAAATAATAAGCCGCATAAATACCATAATGGGTGGTATATAATGGATGAAAACAATCAAACAGATAAATCCAATATGATTGATGTTCTAGAAAGCATTCCTGAGCAAATAGCAGGGGCTGTAAAGCTGGCAAAGGATGTTAAGATAACAGAGCCAATAAAAAGGATTATGGTTGCTGGAATGGGTGGCAGCGGTGTATCAGGAGATATTTTAAAGGCATATCTTAAAGATAAGATTGATGTAATGGTTAACAAAAATTATTTTCTGCCTGAACTTGTTGGAAAAGAAACCCTGTTGTTCATTGTATCATACTCGGGAAACACAGAAGAACCAGTCTCTACATTTAGAACAGCACAGAGAAAAAACATGAATATGGTTGTTATAACAACTGGAGGAAAACTAGAAGAGCTCTCAAAAATAAGCAAAACACCATGCATTATTATTCCAAGGGGCTTCCAGCCAAGGGCAGCCCTTGCCTACTTATTTTTTCCTATGCTGACTGTTCTGTATAACTCACACTTTATTGATAATCCAGAAGAGGATATAAAAAAGACAATTAAGGCATTAAAAAACCCTAAATTCAAGGAAAGGGCACAGGATCTTGCTGAAAAGCTTGTTGAAAAAATACCATTAATATATGCCTCAGAAAGAATGGGTGTTGTTGCATACAGGTGGAAAACACAGTTTAATGAAAATGCAAAGATTCATGCATTTTGTCATGTATTTCCTGAATTAAACCATACTGAGCTTGGTGGGTATGGCAACATAAAAGCAGGATATCATGTAATAATAATAAAAGATGACGATGATTATGTTAAAGTAAAGAAAAGGATGGATATAACAAAAAGGCTTATTTCAGAGGCAGGCATTAATGTAACTGAGCTGGTTATTAAAGGAGAATGTTTTTTAACAAAGCTGTTTTCAGCAATGTATCTTGGCGACCTTACCTCTTATTACTTAGCATTAAAGTATGGCACAGACCCAACACCTGTTGAGGTAATTGAAAAACTGAAAAAAGAATTGTAACTAAAAAATGAGTGAAATTAAAACAATAGTATTTGATTTAGACAATACCTTGTATGCAAAGGAAAGCGGACTTCTTAGTGAGGTTAACCGCAGAATACAGGTTTTTATAACAAAAAACTTCAATCTAAGTGAAGAAGATGCCATAAAATTGAGAAGGAGGCTTTTCGAGCAGTATGGAACAACTTTAAGTGGTTTAATGGCAGAAAAGAATGTTGACGCAGAGAAGTATCTTGAGTTTGTACATAATATAAATGCAAATGAATTCCTGAAAAGGAATGAAGAACTCATAAGATTGTTAGAAGGAATAAAACAAAAAAAGATAATTTTCACTAACTCTCCAATGAGTCATGTATTAAAGGTTCTTAATGTTCTTGGGATAGAGAGATTCTTTTCAGATATAATTGATATACACTCTCTCGATTTTATTCCAAAACCAAGTGAAGAGGCATTCAAAAAACTCTTTAAAGGAAAGATTAAACCTAAAGAGTCAATGATAATAGATGATTATGAGCATAATCTTAAGCCAGCAAAAAAGTTTGGAATGACAACAGTTTTAGTAGGAAATGATAATTGTGATAAACCATATATTGATTATTATATCAATAAAATAACAGATATTGAAAAAATTCTTAGAAAATGAAAAAATATGTTATTGGAGTTGACCTTGGAGGAACTAACATAAGGGCAGGGTTAGTCCTAGGCAGTAAATTAATTAAAAAAGTAGAGGTAAAAACAGAGCCAAACAAGGGAAAAAATGCTGTTATAAAAAATCTTATTAAGGCTATAAGCAGTGTAATGACAAAAGATGTGGCTGGAATTGGAATAGGCTCTCCAGGGCCATTGGATTATAAAAAAGGCCTGATTATAATAACAAAAAACATTCCACTTAAAAAGGTTAATCTAAAAAAAGTATTAGAGAAAAAATTCAGGGTTCCTGTGTTTGTTGATAATGATGCTAACTGCTTTACTCTTGGGGAGGCTCTTTATGACAGTGGAAAAAAACATGATTGTGTAATTGGATTAACTATTGGCACAGGTGTTGGAGGAGGAATTGTTATTAATAAAAAAATATTTCACGGCAGGATGAATGCTGGCGAGCTAGGCCATACAAGCATAAATTTTAATGGGATAAAATGCAACTGCGGCAATATTGGCTGCCTTGAGGAATATGTAAGTGCAAGAGGGATTATGAGGCTTGCCAAAGCTTTAAGGGCAAAAACTCCTTTAGATGTCTATAATCTTGCATTAAAGGGAAACAAAAAAGCAATATCTGTTTTTGAAAAAATGGGTTTTTATCTTGGTGTTGGGCTCACAAATTTTGTAAATATTTTTGATCCTGATATAATTGTCATTGGAGGCAAAATCTCTAATGCATGGAAATTCTTCTCAAAAAACATGAAAAAAACAATTAAAGAAAAGGCCTATGTAAATAAAAATCCAATAATTGTCAAGAGCAAATTAAAGTATGCTGCTATCTTGGGTGCTGCTTCGCTTGTAAAAAAATAATTGTTTTATTTAACAAAATGAACTTTGATAATATTGCAAAGCTAAAATTAATTTATTTTTTTAAATCATTATTTTTCTTTTCACCAATACTAACCTTGTTTTATTTCTCCAGAAGCCTTAATACTTTCCAGGTAGTCTCTCTTGAAGCAATCTTAATCATCAGTGTTTTAGTTTCTGAGATTCCAACAGGAATTTTTGCAGACAAAATTGGAAGAAAATTTTGCCTTATATTATTAATATTACTTTATATTGTTGGAAATGTCTGGACTATTTTCGCCTTTTCCTATATTGAGTTTATTATTATAGAAATATTATTTGGAATTGGTATTGCTTTTGGCTCAGGCGCAATAGAAGCATTGGTGTATGACTCGTTAAAGTGCAAGGGAAAAGAAAATCAAATGAGCAAGGTATGGGGCTCTATTAATTCTTATATGTTGATTGCAAGTGTTATTGCAGTGACAATTGGTGGTTATATAGCAAGAAGCCACAATCCAAAAACCTTTGTAATTTTATTGTGGCTTTATACATTTGGGGCAATAATTGCCTTGTTTATCTCATTTTTTATAACTGAAAGCAAGCATAAAAAAGAAATCAAAAAACAAACAGCATTGATTTTGTTTAAAGAATCAACATTGCATATTCTTAAAAACAAATCACTTAGAAAAATAATTTATCTTTCATTGTTTACAATTCCATTTATACACATTATTATGTTTCTTTTTCAGCCATATTTCTTAATCGCAAAAGTGCCAAATATGTTTTTTGGCTTAGCAATGGCAATGGGCATGATTTTAGGTGCATTACTTATGAAATATGCTTACAAAATTGAAGAAATTTTTGGAATGAAAAAAACAATTTTCCTAGCAACTATTCTTCCAGGATTATTTTATCTGGCCATGGCTTTTGTTATAGGTCCAGCAATGTCTTTTATTTGGTATGTTCTTCTTAAAGGGGTTAGCAGCTTAAGAGACCCATTATTTTCACAATACCAAAATAATCATATCCAAAGCCATAACAGGGCAACAGTATTATCTGTAATTTCAATGATTACAGCTTTATATCTGGCAGTAATGAGGTTGGTTATTGGAAAGATTGCAAACAGTAACTTAATTTTATCATTCATAGTTATGGGTGGAATAATTGTCATTGGTTCTGTTTTATTCAGAATTGATGAAAGGTGCATCAAAATTAATCTATAAATTCTTTAAATCTTTTTTTAATTCAATAACCAAGCAGTATGCCCATTTCATTTTTCAGTTAAATCCCTATAGCAAGAAGTATTAAGCCTATGCCTAAGCCAAACAAGACATTAAATATCTTCACATAAAATGTGTCTTTTACAGAATAAGATAACAAGGGCAAGAGGCCATGGCCATCCTGGACTATTGAGCTTACTAATAATACTGAAAATGGAATTAAGCCCTGGGCAAACAGTAAAACAAAAATAATATGCGGACCAGAAACAGGAATTATGCCAACCAAGGCAGCTATAAAGATTAATGCTAGTTTATTTTGCGGCAGTATTGACCCAATATCAAATCTCAGCATTAAAAAGTTTATTATTAGCATTGTAAAGAAAAGCCATATGAACAATCTTGGTATGTGCTCTTTGATTATGTGGCCATAAACATGCTTTTTAAAGAAATGCCTAAAAAATGATTTTCCATGCAATTCTTCCTCTTTATGAATCTTAATCTCACATGGCTTGGAGATTTTTAATTTTATTTTTTTAACAAACTTGTCAGCTAAAAAGCCGGCAATGATTCCAAGAACAAGGCAGATAAAAAATATCAATAACGCAGTTCCAGGTATTTTTGCAAGCATAATAAAAGCTTCATCTCCTGCTGTTGCAATCATAACTGCAACCAAAGCACCAAAACCAACAATGCCATGCGCATAAGATGAAACAATAAAGAATGCACCAAAACAACCAGGCGTAACTCCCAGCAAAGATGATAGTGTGTATTGCCTTAATGGTTTTTTTGTGATATTCTTCCTGATTTTATCCCTATATTTTAACTCAAAAAACTCAACAATAATCATTAATACAAAGACTATAAGGAGTATTTTTAGTGTTTCCAGAAGTGTTTCAACTATCATCAATATAACTATAAAACAGCTTATTTAAAAAAGTTGTGTTTAGAAAATTATTTTGATTGTGTTATCTTAATTTGTGAATTATGGCTATAGGGGTTCAATTCCTTCTTATAAGGATCATAAGTAATATTTAATCCTGTTTTTATTTTATTAAAAATACGTTTATCGCATCCTTCAAGAGATATCATGCCAAAAATTTCGGTTTTTATAACTAAAGAATTTCCATCTCTATTAAACCATATAATTTTATCCTCAATTGGATATGCAAGCTCAAGATGGGCAAACTCTATTGACTTTATCTTATCATCCAATCCCCGCATTTCTGTATATATTATTCCATATTTTTTCTTTAATTTTATATCCAAATCAAATCCTTGGTTCTTTTGTATTTCCCTGATTTTTTCAGTAAGGTCTTTCCCATCTAAAATTTCTGGGCTAATCTTCCTAAGATATTCAAGTATTTTCTTAGATTTTTTCCTGTTTTCTTTAGTTAGAGTCATAGCACCTTTTAGGTAAGGGCAACAGTAAAATTGATATGCTCCTGCATCAAAAATTTTATATCCTTTCATTTTCTTTAATTAATGAATATTGGCACTTACTTAAATATTTTTCTATTTAGTAGTGGTGATTTTTATAATATATGGTTTTTAGTTTGATTAAATATAAAAACTTGGGAAATATTTTCCATGTGTATGATAATAAAATATGTTAAGCTTGAGAACATAAGAAGCTATCTTAACCAAACCATAGATTTTCCACATGGCTCTGTTCTTTTAAGCGGCGACATAGGAAGCGGAAAATCAACAATATTGCTTTCTATAGAATTTGCACTTTTTGGAATAATGAAATCTTTGTCTGGCAGTTCTCTTTTAAGAAACGGCAAAACCAAGGGCTCTGTTGATCTAAACTTCACTCTTGATGATAAAAATATAATAATAAAAAGAACATTAAAAAGGCAAGGGGGCGATGTAAGGCAGGACTCTGGATTCATAATAATCAATGGAAAAAAAACAGAGGGCACTGCTGTTGAATTAAAATCAAAAATTCTTGACCTATTGGGTTATCCCAGAGAGCTTGTCACAAAGACGAAATCATTGATTTACAGGTATACTGTTTATACGCCGCAAGAGGAGATGAAACAGATACTGCTTGACGACAAAGATTACAGGCTTGACACCTTAAGAAGGGTTTTTCAGATTGACAAGTACAAGAGAATAAGGGAAAACACCCAAATCATAATAAGAGAAATAAGAGAGAAAACAAAGGAATTTAATGGAATGATTATTGATTTAGAGGAAAAAAAGAAGCAGAAAAAGGAAAAAGATACCGAGTTAAAAAATGTAATGATAAAAATAGAAGATGTAAAACCAAAGATAGAGGCAGCAGAATCTATTGTTAAGGGGAAAAAAGAAAGCAGAAATCAATTAGAGAAAGAGATTGATGAATTAAATGATTTAAGGAAAAAAGAAGAAATAGCAAACACAAGGCTTAAAGAAAAGGTTATGTTAGTACAAAATTACAAAGAAAATATAGAGATATTAAATAAAAGCATAAAAGAACTTAATACAAAAATAGAGGAATTTAAGATAGAACCAATAAAGGAAAATGAGTCAGAAGTTGAAAAATTAATAATAAAGAAAGAGGAAGAATATAACTACTTAATGCAAAGGAAAATTGAGCTGACTGAAAAAAATAATTCATTGCAAAAAAGAAAAAAAGAACTCCGGGAAGAAATATCAATAAAGTCAGAAGAATCAAAGAAGCTTATTGCAAAGAAAAATATGTTTGACCAGCTTCAGCATGATATCCACAAAAAAGAGTATCTTAAGAAAGAAATTAGTGAAAAAGAAGAGGATATTAAAAAAATAAATTTAACAATTAAGGAAAATGAAGTCAATAAAGAAAAGTCAGAAAAAATAAAAAAAGATATCTTAAAATCAGATAAATGCCCTATATGTTCACAGAGATTATCATCAGAGCATAAAAAATATGTTAATGATGTTGAAGATAAAAAAATAAAGATATTTATTGAAAATTTAAGTCAAGAAAATAAAAGAAAAAAAATAGTTAGTGATGTGCTTATAAATTTAAATGCAGAGCTAGAAAGCCTGCTGCAGAAAGAAAAAACCGCTGATGTATTGAAAATTGAAATATCTAGGTTTGGGCAGCTAGGAAAAGAGATTGTTGAAAAACAAAAATTGCTTAATAAGTTGAGTTTAGAGGATGATAAGATTAAGGAAGAACTTGATTCTATAAATAAAAAAAATTTAGATGAAATAAAGAGAAATATTTCTGAATCAAAGGATTTGCTTAAAAAAATTCGTAAATCCAACACCATGTTAAACAAAAGGCAGAATCTAATAAATCTTATGGATGAAAAAAATAAAAATATGGAAGATATCTTAAAGAATATTGCATCATTAAAAAAAGAAATTGGAGAGATAAACAATTTGAAAATAGAGCTTGATGATAAAATAAAGAGATTTGAAGGAATTGAGCAAAACTACAAAATACTAAAACAAGAGCTTGAAAAGGCAATCTCAAATGAAACCCTTTTAGCAATAAAAAAAGCACAGCTTGATAAGGAAGCAGAGGGCATTAACAAGGCAATTAAAGGGTTGGAAAAAGAGATTAATGAAAAATTAAGAATCAAGAAAAAAATTAATTACCTAAAACAAATGAGGAACTGGCTTGATAATTATTTCATAAAGCTTATGTCAATAATGGAAAGGCAGATTATGTCAAGGGTTTATCATGAGTTCAATGAGCTCTTTAAGGACTGGTTTAACATTCTAATGGAAGAGGAGAATATCAGCGTAAGGCTTGATGATGAATTTACTCCAATAATAGAGCAGAATGATTATGAAACAAGCATAGAATATCTTAGCGGGGGAGAAAGAACATCGCTTGCCTTAGCTTACAGGCTTGCCCTTAATAAGGTTATAAACAATATTATTGGAGGAATAAAAACAAAAGACCTCATAATTCTTGATGAGCCCACAGATGGCTTTTCAACAGACCAGCTTGATAAGGTCAAGGCTGTGTTTGACCAGCTGAACATAAAGCAGTCAATCATTGTGTCTCATGAAAACAAGATAGAAAGCTTTGTCAGTAATATTATGAGGATAAACAAAGACGAGCATGTAAGCTCTGTTGTTTCTATCTGAAATCAAAAAGATTTAATATGTAGAACTCGCAATCAATTACAACTACAAATTTAATGAATACAAGAATTCAACTTCATGGTCTGAAAATAAATCACCAACTTCAGAAATAAGCTTGAACCCATATTTCTCATATAAATCTCTGGCAGATTTATTCTTTTTATCCACAAAAAGAAATATCTTTCTCGGCTTTATCTTAATTTTTCTGAAATAATCATTAACAGACTGGATTGCGAATTTTAATAGTGAGGAGCCTATTCCTTTGCCCCTGTATTTTTCTAAAACATGTATTTCCTCAAATTCAACAAGCCCTATTTTTGGGTCCTCTTTAATATGCCATTGCAAAGTTCCAACAATCTTATCATTTTCTTTTGCCACAACAGTAAAATTGTGAGAAAGGTAACAGTCAATCCTATTTTCAATGATTTCTTTAACCTTGTAATGCTTAAAATAACCAAATAGCTGATTTTTATCTTTCGTGGTTGCTTGGACTATTTTTATAATTACCATAACCTATAACTAAACCATAGGACTTAAATAATTTTCGGAGAATTAATTATAAAGCATTCTAGTAATCATGCCAATTTCACAATTTAGAAACATTTATATATAAATGCCCTATTTAATATAAGCGGTGGTAGTGAATGGATTGGCCTAAAAAAGCATTTTTCTTATTAGTTGTTGTATCCTTGTTAACTATATCATTTGCTTCTGCATTATCAGAGTTTGCAGTTGATTATGAAGCTGTTAAGGATAAGGTAGTTTACAGGGAGCCAGCAGAATTCTATATTTCCATAAAAAATAATCAAAATTTTAATGACAAGTTTAAAATAAGTTTTGGCATTAACCCAAAGTGGAGCACACAAATAGTTCCACCAAAGGATTCATCTGTATCTATAGCCAGCGGAGCAACGAAAAAAGTTAGGGTTTTGATAATGCCTGTTTCTGAAATGCCACCAAGCCTTTATAGAATTCCAGTGACAGTAAAATCACTTAAAACAAATCTGTTAGAAAAAATATATATTCCGATTTATTTAAAATCAGGTAAGCTTGCAGGAGATTACCCACTAACAGTAACAGTTAAGGTTAGTATCCCTGATGAGATAAATCCTAAAGAAAGCATTAGGATAATGATTGATTTGAGAAACAGAAATATACTTAATATCACAGATATGAAAATAAAGCTGTCAAGCATTCTTATAAACAAGGAAACAGCAACATCACTTGGACCTTTAGAAGAAAAAACAATTATTGTAACATATTCATTTAATCCTCTGGAACCACCAAAAAAAGATACAGTAACATTAAATCTTTATGTCAATGGTGAGAGCATTAGGACAATAGAAAACATACCTGTTGAAATAATAGCTTACTCAGACATCATAGAATCATTAGAATTAGAAAAATCATTCCTGAAAACAGAGAAAAAGATAACTTACACAAATGATGGAAATATAAGAAAACAAAAGACTTTAAAGATAAAAATGGGATTCTTTGAGGACATTGTGACATCAACAAATCCAAAAACATATGTTTTGAAAGAGGATGGAAAAAGATATAGGGCATTGGATGTTGACTTAAAGCCAGGTGCAAAAACAGAAATAATGCTTGTTAAAAACTTTAGGCCGCTTGTTTTAATTATAACTATTACAGCAGTTTTATTGATATTATACTTCATTTTTAGGAGTGATGTAGTAGTGAAAAAGCAGGCTGTAGTCCTTGGTACAAAAGAGGGTGGAATAACAGAAATGAAGATTATTATGAATGTGATGAATAGGACAGCAAGGCCAATCAAGAATGTTGCCATAATAGACAATGTCCCAAACATTGCAGACATACAAAAGGAATTCCAGATAGGAACGCTTAAGCCAACAAAAATAGTAACACATGAAAGAAAAGGAAACCTTATCAAATGGAACATAGATTTTCTCGAAAAATATGAAGAAAGAATAATAACATACAAGATAAAGTCAAAGCTTAGTATCCTGGGAAAATTTAAGCTTCCGCCTGCAGTTATTAAATATGAGAATGAAAAAGGAAAAGATGTAATTACACACTCAAACAGTGTTAGCCTTTCTATTTAACTTTTTTATTTTTTAAAAACAAAAGCTATATAAATAAAATAATTTTCTATTCTTTAAACCCCGCTTAGCTCAACGGCTAGAGCGTTCGGCTGTAGATTCTGCCCGACTATCTCAGAAGAGAATGGATGAAATGCAGACAGCTGTTACCGAAAGGTTGCTGGTTCGAATCCGGCAGCGGGGAGTATACCTGTGGTTATAATCCCCAGATGTTTATATTGATCCTTATGAGGTTTGGAAGAAGGAACATTGTGTTATTTTTTCTCTCTAACAGGAATTCCTTGAGCAGCATAATATGAATAAATTTCTCCAGTACCAATACCAATTACATAACCTGCGCTTGTTGTGATTGGTAAATAATGTATTGCCCCATCACCACCCAAATCATTCACCATTTTTCTTAATTGGTCATCGGCATGATCAAAATTATGTATGTTAATTTCATTTTTATTAAATCTATGAAAACCTGTCCTAATAAAAGATTTTCCTATAGGAATTATTTCATATTTTTTATCGTCAATTTCATTTAACTCAACAAGATTTCCTGAAAATAGGAAAATATCTGATATATTTGAAATTTTTGTTTTACCTTTATCTTCTGCCATATTAAAGTAAACAACTGTGGGCTGAAGCCCACAGCATTGAGCTAGGGTAGCAATGCTACTCAAGCTTAGGCACAAAAACCTTGCAATGATTTTTGTGCTTTCATAAGCTTTTGGTTAAGTCGGGCTTTCCTGATGTAAGCTTT
>JAHJQG010000044.1 GCA_018819345.1 Nanobdellota archaeon | reverse complement strand
TGACGGCTTGGATAATGACTGTGATGGCTTAATAGATGAGCATGGAGTTTGTTATATTCCATTACCAGACATAAGCTCTATGATAGGAATGACAAGGTTTAACATACTGAATGATGATTACTTACGACCCGGAGATAGTATTATAATCCTTGCAACTCTTGAGAATAAAGGTGATGTTAATTTAGATAACATAAGGTTAACATTTGTAATACCAGAGCTTGATATAAGAAGAAGAGTTGGCCCTTTTGACCTTAAGTGCAACAAAGAAATAACTAAATTAATAATACTTGACATACCTTATTGGGCAGAGCCGGGTTATTATGATATAAGGGCAACTGCATCAAACGGTGATGTCAGGAGAGTAAAGCACAGGGAAATAATAATTCATAACTAATTAATAGTTATAATTCGTAATTACTCTTATATGCTGAAAAACCAAAAAGTTTATATATAAGTTGTAATTACACAATAACAACATTAGAGATTTATATATAGTCTCTTATATTAAAACAACAAAATTGGGGGTAAAAAATGAAGAATACAATAAGCGTTTTATTGACGATATTTCTGGTTAGCGTTTTAGCTATTGGCATGGTAAGTGCATTGCCTAATGTTGAATACATTAAAATAAACGGAGATGAGTTTATAGACGGAGACCAGTTAGAGGTTGAGAGAGGAGATGAGCTTGACATAAGAATCAAGTTATCAGCAGGTGTAAATGAGAAAGACATTGAGATTAGAGCAGAGGTTTTAGGTTATGAATATAGTGACCATGAGCCAATCTTTGACAGGGTTCACACATTTGACCTTGATGCTAATGACACTGTTTACAAGGATCTTACAATAAGCCTGCCATACAAGATGGATAAGGATTATTATGATTTGAGAGTAACTGTTGGTACAAGAACAGGATCTTCAGATGAAAACACTTTTAGATTACACCTAAAGGGTGTTAAACATTCATTAATAATCAGAGATGTTATCTTTAATCCAGAGCCAAGTGTTGAGTCTGGAAGAGCATTGCTCACAACTGTAAGAATAAAAAACATTGGCGAAAAGAATGAAGAAAGCATAAAGGTTAAGGTAACTATTCCAGAACTTGGATTATCAGCATCTGATTATATTGATGATCTAGATGATGGAGAATCAGAAACATCTGAAGAATTATATATTAGAATACCAGAATGCATAGAAGCAAAAGACTACAAGGTTAAGATAACACTTGAATATGATGAGGGATATGAGGTTGTTTCAACAGAAAAAATGATAACTGTTACAGGAGATGTCTGCGCTGCAGAAGCACCTGTTGAGAAGAAAACAGTAATAACAGTTGGTCCGGAAACACAGGATGTTGCTCAGGGTGCAAGTGTTATATACCCACTGACAATAAGCAATGCAGGAAATACAGCAAGAACATATGTTGTAAGCATTGACGGAACAGAGACATGGTCAACTGTTGAGGTAACACCAAGCAACCTTGTTGTGCTGAATGCAGGAGAGTCAAAGGCTGTTTATATTTCACTAACAGCAGATGATGATGCAACAGCTGGAGAGCACATGTTTGTTCTTTCAGTAAAATCAGGCGACACAATGTTAAAGCAGGTAACTCTTAAAGCAGATGTTACAGAAGAGAAGCCTTCAGGAATACTAAACCTCAAGAGAGGACTTGAAATAGGGGTTATAATCCTGGTAGTTCTTCTTGTTATCTTAGGCTTAATAATTGGCTTCAACAAGCTTAGGGAAAAAGAAGAAGAGCCTGAAGAATCTGAAAAGGGAGAAACCTATTATTAATTTTTTATTTTTTTAACTTTTTCTTTTTATAATTTTTTAACGTAAGATTTTCTGGCTAAACATTTAAATTACATCAGGCTTTATCTTAAGCCTCTTGAATATATTATCAGATTTTTTCTCACTGAAATTCTCAAAAAGCTCCTGCTTCTCTTTCTTAGTAAGCCTCTTGGTTTTTTCCATTGAAGCAAAGTTTCTTTCCAGCCAAACCAGGGCTTTTTTCTTTTTATATTCCCATATAGTATTTCTCAGTGATTCCTTTATTAAATCCTGTATATTGTTAAATCCAAATTCCCTCGCTATGTATATTGATTCTTTTATTAAGTTATCACTCATTCTTAAATTAACTAGTTTATTTGCCATAGATTATCTAAATAACAAGATATATTTAAATGTTATGTTTTGAAAGCAAATGAAAGCATACCTTATTGCAAAAATATTCCGGAATTTTATTGGTAGATATAATTAAAATAAAGAAGTAAGAGACTTAATCTAACTTTATACCAAACTTTTTAGCAAATTTTTTACCAATCTCTTCTCTGATATTTCTTTCTTCTTTGTAGCTAGTCTTTGTTTTTGCCTTTCCAAAATATTTCTTAAGTTCATCCAGTGCTTTTTCTTTTCTAACTTCCTTAATTTTATTTCTTATTGCTTCCCTTATGAACTCTGTTTTTGTACCATAATCTGGCTTAATAAAGATTTCTATCTCTCTGGCCATTATATCCGGCACTTTTATTGTAATTGATTCCATCGTAAGACTAAGTAAGACTAGGTCTTATTTAAGCTTTTTGCTTATTTTTCTGCAAGAATTTTGCTGTTATGATAAAGTTACTTTTACCAGCTAGAAATTCAGATACTAATCAATCCAAAAACATTTAACAATTCATAAAAAATCCCAAATATAAACAAAAGAATTAATACCCAGATTATTATATTGCTCTTTTTAATGCTGTATTCCGGCTTTCTGTTTCCAAGCTTTTTTGCCTTTATGTACATAATAACTATTAGTATTCCCATGAGGCCGCCTGAAACAGAGCCTGCAACACCAATTGTTCTCACAAAGCTTTTCATACCAAGCAGAAAAATAACTAATGGAACAGAGCATGTCAAAAACCATGATGAGAACTTATCTATCTTGTAATCATATTCAAACATTTTCTTGAGGGAAAACGCCAGGATTAAGAAAGAGCTCATCATTGTTATTATTCCAAACAAGGTTCCAAAGACAAGCATTTCATAGCCAATTGCATTGCCAAGGCCAAGTATTGCGCCGTCTGTTGTATTTATGCCTGTTACTCCAACAACAACAGCTGCAAATATAATATATATTATTAATGGTATAAGGCTTCCAATTATAATTGCTTTCTTCAGATAAGCCCTGTTTTCCTTAAGCTCTTCTTTCATCTCAGGAACTGCTACTGTGCCCAAGAATGCAAAGAGTATAACCCCGTATGGCAGGAAAAAAGAACTTGGATTAAAAGAAGTCAGGTTATTTGTATTAATATGAGGCAGTGCAAAAATACATATTAGAAATATCACTCCAAGCAATATTGATACCATAAGGATCTCGGATTTTTCAAGCACATTAAGCTCAAAATAAACTAAAAAAGCCATAAGCCCTAAAAATATTAAGCTGTATGTAAAGGGATTTCCTCCAAAATAACTATTAAATAATGCATTAAAAAAATCCCCTTCTTTTATTGTGTATGCTACCAAAGCCCCATAAATAACAAAAACCATTGCAAACCACATAAGGTTCTTGCCTGTCTTGCCAAGATATTTTTCTGCATAGCCAACCAGCTGGTGATTGCCCTTTGTCCTAAGAACAACCTCTCCAAGATAGAGGTGCATAACTATCATTACAATTCCTATAAGAACAATATCTATAAGCCCTGTGATAAAGCCTGCCTTTGCAACAACATAAGGTATTCCTAAGATTCCTGCTCCTATGATGCAGCCAATTAATGTTGCTATTGCCCCAAATGAGTTCTTGGAAATAATAAACACCTCTTTTTAATTGAAATTAAATTAAGTATTTCAGTCAAAGTTCAAGACCATATATTTTCAAAAAAAGGAGATATTTGAGGTATTTGCTTAATTTTTTTAACATCATCCTCATTGATTTTTCTTTCTTCCTTTTTTAATGTAAGAAGCCTTAATTCCCCTTCTTGATATTGATTATACACTAAGTTCTTAATATTATTTCCCATACCTTCAATCTCTTTAAAGTTCTCAACTCTCATAAAATTTTTTTGCAATTCCTTTTTAGGATTATCTATCTCTATCAAAATT
Organism: Nanobdellota archaeon; assembly: GCA_018819345.1. Classification (GTDB taxonomy): domain Archaea; phylum Nanobdellota; class Nanobdellia; order Woesearchaeales; family CG1-02-33-12; genus CG1-02-33-12. The sequence continues at coordinate 1,069 of JAHJQG010000044.1, read as the reverse complement.
GAACCAATGATATCTAAAAAACTTAGGATATATTTTTTATAATCTTTTGCATTATTTACTGGTAAGAAAATATGGATATGCCCTACTCCATCTGCATGTAATTTGAACTGAAGGTGCGGCTTTTGATGCTTAATTTGATTATGATGATCTTCAATTGCCATATCTCGATAATAGATATCAACTTCGTCCACAACTTCAGCGATTTTAACTCTGAATCTATAATCTTCAGATTTTATATCAAAAGATGGTCTCTCATCTAATGTTATAGATGTGTTTTCAAGTTCATATTTCTTTTTTGTAAAAAATTCATGTAAAAATTTTAATCCTTTCATAGTCCTATTACACTGTAACCCCCATATTCCTTTATTTTGTTGTAGTAAGAATTTTTAACATCTTCTAATAATTTCTTATTTGTTTTTTCATTTTTTAAGTCAGATAATATATTTTCAACATCACTAGAGAGAATTTCCGGACTAAGCCTTGAATTTAATAAAAAAGTCCTCCACCTCGCTAGTTCAAAGTAGTTCCCATATCTTTTGAAGAAGAAATTTGATTTTTTAAATTCTATCTTAATTATTTCAAGCACCGATGCAAGGTAATAATAAACAAATTCTTCACAATAGACTATATCTTTTTGCAATACGCCAAAAAATTCTTTAGGGCTATAAGCTTCATTATCAAAAATTACCTTGTCTATTTTTAAATCAATTTGATATAATTCATCTTCTTTCCTGATAGGTTTATTATAGCTAACTTCAAGGGTTAATGTAGGGCTACTACCGATGTATTGTTGTTGAGCATTAATCTTATCTTTGATTGAAATAGTGACCCGTTCATATTTTGAAAGAGTAATATTTTCTCCAATTTTGATTTGTCCAGAAGCAGGTTTTGTCTTATTAGAATTGAGTAATCCTTTTGAATTAATATTATCTTTTTCAAAATTAGAAATTAATCTGCCAATTATCTGATTATAACTCTCACTCTTTAAACCTATTTTAGTCAGGGCTTCCTTAATTTCCCTTGTGACCTGAATAGTTGTTTTATTTTCTCTTGCATCTGGCTTAATAAC
>JAHJQG010000043.1 GCA_018819345.1 Nanobdellota archaeon | reverse complement strand
TTCAGGTGCCTTGGATTTACTATCTTATTACCATCACTATCATAAACAGTATTTGTAAGCCCTAAATCAATTCCAACAATTTTGTTTATTGGCTGTTGCTTTATTTCTTGTTTTCTTTCTTCTGTAACAGAAGCAAACCATTTTCCAGACTGCATATGCTTTACTACAACCTGTTTTATCTTGCCTTTTATGTTCCTGTGGCATCTTATCGGTATGTTGCCTATCTTGGATAAGTGCAGAATCTGGCATCTTTTTCCTGTTTGTATTATCTTGAATCCTGACTGGTTGTAAGTAAAGGTCTTGAACCATCCCTTACCTTTAAACCTTAACCTGCCTACCCTGTATCCATTCTTCTTTTTCTTGGATAATGCCTTTAGGTTAGAAAATAGCCTATAATTCTCATATTGTAAAACTTTTGAATATACTTTTTTTAGTATAGGGCTGCATATCTTTAAGTTGGGAATTACTGACTGCAATTCATATTTGCTTATAGATTCCCAGCTGTCAAACTCTGCAAGAAGATTGTTGTAAGTTTGCCTGCATAGGTTTAAGGTTTCAAACAGCTTTTCTTCCTGCTGTTTGTTGGGATATAATCTGAATTTATGGGTTATTTGCATTTTCTCAATAATCTCCTAATAACATCTGAATAAGTATCACCAACTTCTTTTAGTTTTATCAGAGAGTTCACAACATCCCTATCCAGTTGAACTTTTACTTTATTCATCTTATCTGTATCATCATAGCAGTTATATAAACCTCACGCCTATATGTCCAGTGTCCAGTGGTATTAACTTTTCATCCCCACCCTTTTTGATGGGGACTTCTCAGCTATGAAAGTTAAATTACTTTTTCATAGTTCTCAACTAATTCAATATACAAAAACGAAATATTTATATATAAGATGTGTTTAAAATATATCAGTATACAATTTTGGACATCAAAAAGGAGGAAAAAATGGATTTTATCGTCGAGAATGCATTAAAAAATTCTGAAGAAAGTAAGATTGAATCAATGATAGGACAGGCAAACATAAAAGTGTTTGGTGCTGGCGGGGCAGGCAACAATATGGTTTCATGGCTCTATAGAAAAGGCATCAAGGGAGCTGAAATAATAGCAGCTAACACTGATCAGCAGCATCTTGATATTTCAGAAGCAGACAGAAAAATATTGCTGGGAAGGAATATTACTCGCGGCCTTGGATGTGGTGGTTATCCAAAAAAAGGGGCAGAAGCTGCAAATGAATCCATTAATGAGATAAAGGATTCACTCAAGGAAGTTGATATGATATTTATATGTGCTGGAATGGGGGGAGGAACAGGAACAGGAGCTTCACCAATAATTGCAAAGATTGCAAAAGAGCTAGGTGCAATTGTCATTGGAACAGTTACAATGCCCTTTAATATAGAACGTGCCAGGGTTGACAAGGCAGAGTTTGGATTGCAGCAGTTAAGGCAGAATGCTGATACAGTTATAGTAATTGATAATAATAGATTAGTTAATATTGCAGGCAATCTTCCAGTTGAGCAGGCATTTGCAGTTGCAAACGAGTTAATTGCAACAATGATAAAGGGAATTGTTGAGACAATAGCTGTTCCCTCACTTGTTAACCTTGACTATGCAGATGTAAAGGCAATAATGAACAATGGAGGTGTTGCAGCAATAGGTGTTGGTTCTTCTGACACAGCAAACAGGGTTGATGAAGCAGTAAGGGGGGCTCTTGCAAATCCATTATTAGACATAAGTTATGAGGGTGCAACAGGAGCACTAATACATATTTCAGGAGGGTCTGACTTAACATTGGATGAGGTAAGCAGGGTTGGGGAGCTTGTAACAGAATCAATGGACCAGGATGCAAATGTAATCTGGGGAGCAAGAATTGACGATAATATGAAGGGAAAACTTACTGTCATGACAATTATGACAGGGGTTCATTCTCCATGGATTATTGGAAAAGAAAACAACAAGCCTATAAGTGCTTCCACAGGATTCAGCGATGACCTTGGAATTGATGTGGTTAGATAAAATTTATTTTTCTTTAAGATTCTATTTTTAATAACTTATCAATTTTAGAAAATAAAAACATTAATATATTTCTAGAGATTAACTGATTTTAGAAGTTTTAGAATGAAATTTTTTTATACATCAAGGACTGAGATAAAACATTTAGTTAGAGCATGGCTTATTATTTCATTAGCTTTTGCAATAGCTAGCTCAGGCCTTTCCTTTAAATCTGATTTCCTAATCTCATTTATAGTATCTGCTTTAACAGTGGGCATAGGATTTTTATTTCATGAGTTAGCACATAAGGTAGTAGCTCAAAGGTATGGATGCTTTGCAGAATTCAGGGCCAACACACAGATGCTTATTCTTGCCTTGATTATTTCATTTACAGGATTTATATTTGTAGCTCCAGGAGCTGTTTTCATCCAGGGGAATATAAGTCGGGAAAAAAATGGTAAGATATCAGCTGCAGGCCCTCTAGCAAATATGATTCTAGCCATATTCTTTGTACCATTATTATTTATTCCATCAGCTATAATACATAAAATTGCAGTATTTGGAATGATAATCAACATCTGGATTGCTATCTTTAATATGCTGCCTTTTTGGAATTTTGATGGAATGAAAGTATTGATGTGGAGCAGAAAAACATATATAGTTATGCTGGCAGCAGCTTTTGGGGTTAGTTTATTGCAGTTATTGATATAAATAGCCAGTTTTTTCATAAAACTTATATATAAGGCATAAATTCTAGTTCTTAATAATCATAAAATAGGATTAGGAGGAATAAAAATGGTTGATTTCAAAATTGTTATTTCAGATCAAACAGGAAAAACATACCAAAAGGAAGTTAAGGATGATGATGCAAGGAAATTCATTGGCCTTAAAATAGGCGATAAACTGAAAGGAGATTTCTTGGAGCTTGGTAATGTCGAGCTTGAGATAACAGGCGGCTCTGACTACTGCGGCTTTCCAATGAGAAAAGATGTCTGGGGCTCAGGAAGAAAAAAGATTCTGGCAGTTGGCGGTGTTGGAATAAGAAACAAGGAAAAAGGAATTAAAAAAAGAAAAACTGTCTGCGGTAACACAATACATGCTAAGATATCGCAGATAAATGTTAATGTATTGGGTGGCAAAGCAATTAAAGTAAAAGAAAAAGAAAAAGAAGAAAAGCCTAAAGCAGAAGAAAAACCTGCTGATGTTAAAAAAGAAACTAAGAAAGAAGACAGACAAAAGACCAATAAACCAGAAGACAAAGCTGAGGCAAAAAAAGAACCTAAGAAAGAAGACAAAGTTCCAACTGCTGCTGAGCTAGCAAAAAAAAAGAAAGAGGTCAAGAAATAAAAAATGCCAAAAACTTCTAAGACAAAAAAGGCCAAAACAAAAAAGAGCCCTAAAACCTCAAAAAAAATAACTAAAAAAGAAAAAAAAGTTGACGAACATATTCAGCCAGAGATAAACATTGGATTAGTTGGCCATGTTGACCATGGAAAAACAACTTTGGTTAAGGCATTATCTGGCAAGTGGACTGATACTCATTCTGAAGAGCTCAAAAGAGGCATTACAATAAGATTAGGTTATGCAGATACTGTTTTCAGGAAATGTCCTAAATGCAAGGAGCCAGAGTGTTTTTGTGTTAGTGAGAAATGCTCACATTGCAAAACTAAAACAAAACCAATAAGAAAAGTATCCTTTGTTGATGCTCCTGGCCATGAAAGCCTTATGGCAACAATGCTCTCAGGAGCTACTATCATAGATTATGCCTTACTTCTTATAGCTGCAAATGAGGAATGCCCCCAGCCGCAAACAAGAGAACATTTAATGGCCTTGGAAATATCAGGAATAAAGAAAATAATAATTGTGCAAAATAAGATAGATGTTGTCACAGACGAGCAGGCAATGAAAAATTATAATCAAATAAAAGAATTTATCAAAGGAACAATCTATGAGGATTCTCCTATTATTCCCATATCTGCACAGCACAGCACAAATATTGATGCTTTGATTCAAACTATTGAAGAATATTTTCCAACACTCAAAAAAGATGTATCAAAAGAGCCGATGATGTTTGTTGCAAGATCTTTTGACATTAATCCCCCTGGCTCTGACCCAATAAAAATAGTAGGGGGAGTTCTAGGCGGGGCATTAAAGCAGGGAAAGCTCATGATTAATGATGAGATAGAGATAAGACCAGGAAGAGATGCTGGGAAAAGTGGAAAAACTTTATGGGAACCAATAACTACAAAGATTGTTGGCTTGATGACCGGGGGGTGTTCTGTAAAAGAAATTTCCCCTGGCGGGTCAGTTGCGATTATGACTTTGCTGGACCCTGCTATTGTAAAGTCAGACAGCTTAACTGGATCTGTTGTGGGGAAAAAAGGAAAATTACCAAAAGTATGGTATGACTTTAAATTGGAGACATATCTTCTTGAAAGGGTTGTCGGGCTTAAAGATAATATTGCTGTAGAGCAAATAAAACCAAACGAGATTCTTATGCTAAATGTAAATTCTGCAGCCACAGTTGGTTTTGTCAAGGAAATAAAAAAGAACATTATTGGCTGCAGCCTGAAGATTCCAGTGTGTGCAGAACCTGAATCAAGAGTATCAATCTCAAGAAGAATAGGCACAAGATGGCGCTTGATAGGCTATGGTATTATAAAAGAATAAAATAAAAAATTTAGTCAGAAAACCCTATAAAGACAAACATAAGGCCTATAAGGATGATGACAAGCCCTAATATTCCTTTTATCAAGGTCAGCAACTCTGGCCACCATTTATACCATGTAGCATAGGTACATACTCCTACTATTATCAATAGCAGACCCAATATAATTTTAAAACATTTTTTTATTGAATCCCTTGTTTTCTCCTTCATTTTTCCACCCCAAATATTAAGTTAAGGTAAGATAATTCTTTATGTATTTAAAATTTTTGTTTTTCGATGGATTTAAATATTAATTGTACAATCTTATAAAAATAATTTAGTAAAAATGCATAAAAAAGCAAAAGTTTCAAAGCCGAGCCTTATAAGAAATATTTTTGTATTGTTCATAATATTTTTTGCAATACTTTATTTTGTATTCCAACCAAAGGACTTTCCATCAGTACTTATACCCTTCATAATAAGCCTCTCGCTTTCTTATCTTTTTGGGATTTGGTTATTCAGCCAAAATCAATAAACTTAGAAATCAACTATCAACAAACAATAGATGTTTTTCTTTTCCCTCTAACTCCCGCATAATTCTTTTTATTACTGCTTTTTTTGGATCAGGCATTAAATGCACTCTTTTTTTCATATCCTCAAAACTCTCGAAAGGCTTGACCTTTCTTTCATCAAGGATCTCCCACATTCGCTTCTTGCCCATTCCAGGCAATAATTCTATGGAGTGCATTCTTGTGCTTAAGGGCTGCGCATTGTTAAAAAAATCAACAAACTTCTGCTCATTTTTATCGACAATTTCCTTTACTATAAAATCAAGTTCAGCTTTTGCAGTTGTTGTCAGTTTAGAAAAAGCTAGTTTCCCATTAATATGGTGAACTTTGTCTCTTCTTTCCTGTCCTATATAAACCTCCTCATGTGGTTGCAAGAATACATCTTTCTTTGGGACAAGCTCTAATAAGACAAAATGCTTTTTGCCTATGGCCTGGGCTATTGCAGTCTTTTGGTGGCTTGGCCTTGTGTCAAATGGATAGCCATTTGGCAAAAAGTCAAGTATGGTCACATATTCTTCCTTTTCATGCCTTTCCATCTTAACCATAAATTGTTTTTTCTTATTTATAAACTTTTGTTTTTAAACTAGTTATTTTCTCAATTAAGAAAAATAAAAAGATTACTTCTTCTTTTCAGCAAATTCCTTGATAATGTCAACAATCTTTTTTATATTATCATTGTTGACTGTTATTGTATAGCCCTGTAGAATTATCTTTAGCTCATCAACTGTCTTTGGTATTATATCAACTATCTTTGTTATGTGAATATCCTTTAGTCTTGGAATATTAAGCTTTTCTAATTTTTTGATTAATTCATCTTCCTTTGCCTTGCTCAAAGTCATAAAGTGGCTTAAATATTCTTCAGTCTTCCCAACCCTGAAGTTTAGCTCTTTATCACGCTTCTTTATCTTATCAATCTCCTGCTTAAGCTCGGTTATGGTGACTGGTTTCTCAGATATTATTTCAGGTTTTACCATTTTTATACCTTAATTTTTTTAAGATGAACAGGGTGCACTAATGGAACTTTTTCTTTCTTGCCATCCTTAATCAATACTTTGTAGCACCTTCCTATCTTTTTCTTTATTATTCCTACTTTGCCATGAAACTTCGGAAAATACATGCCTTTTTGCACAGCTGGTTCTGCATTCAAGACTACTTTATCTCCATCTGCAAATGTTTGGAAGAACTTCTTGACACTTATCTTGCCTTTGCTTCTTCTTGGCTTTGAGAGTTTATGCCTTGTTTTTCTCCTGAAGCCGCCTATTTTCTTGACCATTTCAAACCACAAAAAGGAAATTCCACTATTATAAAAAGCTTTTGATTTAATATTTTTCAGTTAAACACAGAGGAGTATAGAAAGATTTAAATAATTTGGAGTCAAAAACCATATAAAATGCTTTTAGACAAAAAAAGAGGTTTGTTAGTGTTGTCTTCTCTTTTCCTAGCTTTATTAATACCTATTGTAAGTGCACAGTATGAGGGAGTTTACAGCATGTTCAGCTTTCTTTTCGGAACAGGAGAAAGTGGGGCATTTATGTTCTTAAAAGCAGGTGTTTGGATTATATTATTTGCCATAATTTTTGGAGCATCAACCAAAATATTTTCTGGCAGCAAGGGGATTGCCACAATCTTTTCTATTGTTTTCTCATTGATTGCCATAAGGTTTATACCTGATGAATATATTTATTACATCGGCTCTGCTTATGGTGTTTTTGGAATTATATTGCTTATATTAGCAATAATAGGCGGCACATTGCTTATTCTCAATAGTTATTTTCCCATTAAGGAGCACAAGGCATTTGGAATTGTGTGGGCTTTATTTTACTTTTTTGTTGCATGGGTATTTGAACAATTAAAAAATATAGATACTTCCAATATTGCAATAAGCGGGATAGATGAATTAATTGAACTCATTAGTCCATGGGGCAAGTATATGTCTATTGTCTTGGGATTAGCTTGTTTATACAAAACTTTCTCTGGCAGGAGAAAGTATGCAAGAACAAGAGATACTGGAGATGAAAAAAAAGAACGCAATAGAGAAAAAGAAGAGCTTGAAAGGGAAAGAAGACAGCATAAAGAAGAATTAGATAAAATGGCTAAACAAGGAAAAAAAGATATTAAATCAGCCAAACTAGAACAAGCCATAAGATATAAAGCTAGGATAAATAGAGAAAGAAGGTCAAAATGGGAAAATAAATTAAATAAATTAAGATCTGAAAAAAATAATTGTGCAGATAAAGCAGGTAATTTACATACAAGAGCAACAAGGGCTGGCTGGAGAAATACACCTGCGGGCAAAAGGTTATACAAGGAGTGGTACAGAGAATATTCAAAAGTAATATCATTAGAAAAAGAAATAGAAGAGCTTGAAAAAAAGCTTGGACTTAGATAAATAAAAATTAAT
>JAHJQG010000042.1 GCA_018819345.1 Nanobdellota archaeon | reverse complement strand
TATGTGTTTGCTCCACCATTCCTGCATTTTTTTGTTTTTTATTTCCTGTGGGATTTTTTTTGATATTTCAATTGGATAGTATTTATCATGTAATGCAAATGCTTTTGGTGCATAATACTTTGTTAAATATCCGCCCTCTCTTATCTGGGCCATTGCGCTGTGAGTTCTCTGGCCTTTAACAAAGGCCTTTGTTAATGTCTTGTCAAAGTCTGCAATTACATGCAGGCTATTCCTGCCTTCTGATTTTATCTTATTTAATTTTTGTTCAAAGGCCTTTTTATCTTTAATTAATATGTTTTCCATAATAAACTTAATAATCCTATTAAAATATAAATGTTTCTAACTTACAAGCCGAGAAGCCCCCTGCATAAGCCGGGTATTTCACAATTAACAAATAAGGCTTATTTTAACTAATTAGTTAAAAAAGAAATTAAGTTTCAAAATTAACTAAAAAAGCTTATAAATCTTGATAAGTTAATAGTAAAATTTAAATAGTTTAACTGTTTTTATATTGCTATGGACCAGTTAAAGGAATTGGAAAGTACTTTTTTAGAAGAATATGAATCTGCAAAAATACTTATTGGATTATCAAAAAACAAATCAGCAATAATTCTTCTATCCAAAGCCTTGTTTGCATTAACTGACTATATAATATTCAAGAAATACAAAAAACTTCCAAAAAACCATTCTGAAAGATTCAGAATTCTGAAAGAAAAAGAATTTGAGGTTTATGAAAAACTAGATAAAATCTGGGATAAATATACTAACTCTTATTCCAAACCAACTTTAAATGAATCAATTGCATTGTTAAGAAACACAATAAAAGAGATTATAGAAAAAAATGAAGCAATTAGCAAAAAAATTAAAGAATCTGTTAAAAAATAAAAAAATAATAGACTTAGTAATATTTGGTTCAGTTGCCAAAAACAAGATTAGGGCTAGTGATATAGATATTGCTGTAATCCTAAAGGATAGCATAGACAAAAACAATCTAAAAGAAAGCATTGGAAAGTTGATTAATAAAAAGATTCATTTACAACTAGTAAGTATAAATGATTATGATAAATTTTTGTGGCTAACCTTGATTAAAGAGGGCTATTCTATAAAACATAATAAATATTTATTTGAACTGTACAAAATAAAACCTATTGTGCTATTTAAGTATAACTTAAAACAGTTACCAACCTCAAAAAAAGTAATGTTTGAAAGGGCAATAAAAAATTTTAAAGATATAGAGAAGCTCTCAAACAGGGTGGTTCTTGTTCCAATTAACTTATCAGGAGAATTTGCTGATTTTCTAAGAAATTGGAATATAGATATTGATGCCCAAGAGTATATGTTATTGCCTTTATTAAGAAAAGGAGAGGATCAGACCTTAGTCAAATTCCCTAATTTTTAAAATAATCACAATTAAATCTTAGTTAAACAATGATCCCTCCTGCACAAATCTCTGAGTTTTGCGTTAAAACAAACCTTCCTAGGCCGGGAACATCATTAAATTTCTCAATAACTACTGGCTTTAATGTCTTGATAATAACCTTTCCAATTTCCATCTCTTTTAATTCCTTTGCATTTTCCTCAAGAAGCTCAAGGCTTGATGAATCAATCTTTTGCTTTATTTTTTCAATTATGCACTCTGTTTTTTGTGTAGCTAATTTTAAAATAATTTTCTCATTTACACTTATCTTATTATTTGACATCCATAAGATATTAGCAGAAAACCTGTCTGCAACAACAGCCAAATCATCTTTTTTACAAATAACATCTCCTCTCTTTACAAAAATAAACTGATTTAATGTGATGCCTATGCTTTCACCTGCCTCTGCTTCTTTTTTATCAGTTAAGAAAGATTCTATTGAATTGATTTTTACTGCTTTATTGGAGGGAAGTATCATAACTTCCTCACCTGGCTTTAGTTTGCCTGACTCAATATTGCCAACTAAAACAGGCTTGCCATCAATTTCATAAACATCTTGTACAGGCAGCCTTAAACTTCTATTTGTTAGACTTTCAGCAACGTGAAATGAATCCAAGCCCTGCAACAATGTTTTTCCAGAATACCATTTCATCTTATTAGATGCTTTAGCAACATTATCCCCATCCTTGGCAACAATAGGAATAAAATACAGTGGCTTTATCTTAAGACTATCTAAAAAGTTTGATATAATGGTTTTCACTTCATTAAACTTTTTTTCATTATAATCGACAAGATCCATTTTGTTGAGAACAACTATCAACTGCTTTATTCCCAGCATGCTTAATATGTAGGCATGCCTTTTTGTTTGTTCCTTAACTCCCTCATTCACATCAATAATCAGAATTGCAGTTTCTGCCTGCGAAGCACCAGTTATCATATTCTTTACAAACTCCTTATGGCCTGGCGCATCTATTATTGTGTAATCCCTCTTAGATGTTTTAAAAAAGGTTTGTGCTGTGTCTATTGTCATACCTTGTTCTACCTCTTCCTGGAGGCTGTCCATTACAAAAGCAAATTCCAAATTATGGCCAAGCTCTTTGCATGTTTTTTTTAGCTCTTGAATCTTGCCATCCGGCAAAGAGTTGGTATCAAAAAGCAGCCTTCCAATTAAAGTAGATTTGCCATGGTCTATATGGCCTACAATAACCAGGTTCATATTCTCTTTTTCCATTACAATAGCACCTTTAGCAGAATTGTGATGCCTAAAATGATTGTTGCAATCCCTATAAATATTGTTAATGTCTGGTCTTTTGCTTTTTTAACAGTAATGGCAGACAATGGAACTGAAAGAACAGCGCCAATAATTAAGTAAGGGGCCAATCTCCAGTCAATTATTTGTTTTGTTAATAGATAAGCAACAACCCCTACAAGGCAGGTTAATCCCTCTGCAAGAGAGGTTATCCCAACAGCATTTTTTCCATTAACCCCTGACAAAATCTGACCGCTTGTAACGACAGGGCCATAGCCACCGCCGCTAATCCCTTTGTTGAATGAGGCAATCAGGCCAAGGCCGAAAACCTTTTTCCACGAAAAATTATGTTTTTTATTTAACCTAAATAGGATTACAATGCCAATAATCAACACTAAGAACCCTATATATATTTTCAGCCAAACTGACGGAATATTAACTGCTATAAGCACTCCGATTATTGCCCCTATAATGCTGCATGCAGCAAGCAGTAATGCTATCTTAAGGTGCAGGGGTATGCCTCTTTTAAAACTCTCTTTATATCCCAATTCTTTTATTTTTTTAGCTATAAAAAATATATTAACTGATTTTGGCTTGAAATCAACATTTCCAACATGATGATGTGTAAATCCAGCTAATAAGCCGGTAATTAATTCAGAGAGCAAAATAGCAGGAATTATTTGTAATGGCTCAAAACCCATAACTAAAAACAAAGGAGTCAATATTGTTCCATAACCCATTCCTAAGGTTGAGTCCACATATTCAGCTAAGAATGCAAGTATTATAACTGTTATTCCAATTCCTAAGGTAAGTTCAAATATCATTTTTTCTTTTTAATCCTGTAAACTGCTGAATAATCAAATCTTTTTTCCTTTCCAATAACTTTGATTCCTAATTTTTCCAGTCTTGAAAGATAATCCTCTAATCTTTTGTTTGCATTGTCAACACTTAATTTTTGCCTTTCTTCTTTTTCATGGTAAAAGCAACCACCATAAATTTCTTTATAGTTAACAGTTAGATTATTAAATTTCCAGCTGCAATTCCCAATAAATTGATTAAGAATATACATATCAGATACATACTCATTTGTAATTAACTCTAATAAAACCTCCTGCGGCGTTTCTTTGCGTGAGAAATCCAAACAATCATCTAAGTTCTGTGGTTTTCCTTTAAAAACATATTTTATGCTTCTCATTTTTATCCTCCCAATCTTAAAAAATAATCATATAACCTAATGACCTCAACTTTTGCATCATATAAGCCCGCTCTTTGTCTTGGGCCCTGCCAGACCTTTCAGCAATTCTTGTTGTTTTTAGCTCTTCCACAACCTCTTTAACATTAGATGCATTTGATTCAATAAGGCTGCAGCATGGAAGGCAGCCAAGGCTCCTATAGCGCTTGCCATTTTTTGCAAAATAAAGGTCAGTAATTGGAATATTTTCTCTCTGCACATATTTCCAGATATCAAGCTCTGTCCAGTGCAGCAGTGGATGCACTCTTATATGGCTATTATCATCAGACCCTGATTTGAACTGATCCCATAGTTCCGGAGGCTGATTTTTATAGTCCCATAAAAAATCCTGGTTTCTTGGGGAAAAATAACGCTCTTTAGCCCTTATCCCATGCTCATCCCTTCTTATTCCTAACAGTAATGCCTTAAAACCATATTTTTTAATTGCTTGCTTTAATGCCCCCGTCTTTAAAGCAGTGCAGCACTCAAACCTTCCTTTATCAGGGCTTACTCCATTCTTAATAGCTTCCTCATTCCTACTTATTATAAGATTAAGACCCCATTCCTTAGCATATTTATCCCTAAATGAATAAATTTCAGGAATTTTGTAGCTAGTGTCTATATGGACTATTGGAAAGGGTATTTTGCCGAAAAAAGCCTTTCTGACCATCCATAACAGACTAGTAGAATCCTTGCCAATACTCCAAAGCATAGCTATATTTTTAAACTCATGATAGGCCTCTCTAATAATAAATATGGTTCTGCTTTCAAGTTTGTCTAAATAATCCATGTTGACACTCTATTCTATATAACCAAGGCTTCTTAGCCTTTGCTTAACTATCTCTTCATCCTTTTTTGAGAAGCCCTTTTCTCCTTTGGATTTTTCAGATGCTATTTGTCTAAGCACATATACCACAAAACTGGATAAAGAACTAAACCCTGTTCCTTTGCATAGCTCCCTAATTTTATTTGCTAATGGTTTTGGTATTGAAACAGTTGTAATATTTGCCATTTTTAATACCCCCATTTAATTATATATAATTAAGAATTTATATATATTTATATTTTTTAAAATAAGTTTTAAAGAATTTATATCAGGCTTTTTCCATCGACATCTTTTGGGATTTCAATCTTCAATATCTCAAATACTGTTGGTGCAATATCTAGCAGACTTGGATTTTCATTATCTATTTTAAAGTTTGTGAATAAAACTCCCGGAACATGCAATGGGTCAACTATATGGTCTCC
>JAHJQG010000008.1 GCA_018819345.1 Nanobdellota archaeon | reverse complement strand
GAATGGAATAAAAATAGCAGTAATAGACACTGGAGTTGATTACAATCACAATGAAGTGAGCAGGAATTTTACAAGAAATAAAGGATATAATTTTATCAAGGATAATGATAGCCCTTTTGATGACTATGGCCACGGAACGCATGTAGCGGGAATAGCAGCTGGAAAAAACTGCGGAGTTGCACCTGATGCAACCTTGTATGCAGTAAAGGTGCTTGATTCAGATGGAAGCGGCTCAGATGCAACAGTTGCAGCAGGAATAGAATGGGCCCTGCTTAACAATATAGATGTTGCGAACATGAGCTTGGGAAGTCCTGTGGCATCAAGGGCGCTTGAGGATATGTGCAGAATTGCCTGGCAAAAAGGCCTCCTGCTTGTTGCAGCCGCAGGAAATGATGGATATGGTCCAGAGTACCCTGCTGCTTTTGGTGATTATGTTATAGCTGTTGCAGCTGTTGACAGGGATAATAAACATGCTGACTTTAGCAATATATGGGAGACAAATGATATTTCTGCACCTGGTGTTGGAATTTATTCCTGTTATCCTGGAGGAGGGTATAGGGTATGGGATGGAACATCAATGGCAACACCCCATGTCTCAGGAGCTTTGGGGCTTATGATATCAAAGACAGGAAAGACAAACCTTGTTGAGGAAATAATGTATGAAACAGCAAAAAGGCTTGAATACAATGGGGAATATGAAAATGAATGGGTGTTTGGTGCAGGGCTTGTAAGGGCAGACAATATGCTGGAAAATGCCTATTACAAAAGAAAAATAGGTGAAATCCTTAGAAGGAAGTATAATCATAATAATGCACTAAAAAAAGCAAGAAAAATAGCCTGGAAAATAATCTGGTGAAAATGGAAGAAAAACAAAATAAGGATATTGGAAGCTTTGTTAAGGACTTGTATAATGTAAAGATTAAGCCAGAAGATTTTGGAGATGAGTCAGTTAAGCAACTTAAAGAAGCAGGGTTTGAGATAAAAATGGAAATTAAATCAATATGCACCTATAATGTCCAGCTTGATATTCCCAAAGAAATAGAGGAATCAGAAAAACTTAATTATGTAAAAGAAAAACTAAGGCCTTTGGATTACATTGTAAATGTTGAAAAATCAGTAGAAATGACGGCATTAAATAATAATAAAACCTCATATGATGGTTCTAATCCAGTTTAATTATTTTTTCAATCTCTTCCTTGATTCTTTTTTCAAAGTCAGCAACACGCTCACCATCTTGTTTTTCCCTGCTTAATACTGCCATCAGCTGCTTTGTGAGTTTTTCCTCCTCTTCAATACCAAGGTTATCAACTTTTATTTGTCCAATGCTTTCTTTTATCAATGATTCTTCAGTCTCTTCAATAGAATCTGTCTGTATTTTTATTTCATCCAGCTCTTTGGTTATTAGTTTAGATGTATTTTTCATTACAAAATAAGCACTATTATCATAAAATTTAGCAAAGATATCCCTCATGTTTATGTCAGATGGCTTTCCTGAATCCAAAGTTCCAGCTAATCTTATTGTTACAATTGTATTGATAAATTCCCTGTTTTTTATTTTTTCTTCAATCTCTGCTTTTATCTGCTCAGGGCTTTTATTGTTGCAGCCAATGTTCAATGAAAAAACATTATAAACCACAATTGGCTCATATTTAAGCTCAAGCTTGTCTGTTTTCTCAACAATATAAAAGCCACCATTTTCAAGCTTTTCAAGCTCGCTAAAGCTGTTTGGAAACAATGGCCCAGGATATGCTATAAGCCCATAACCAGGCTCTTTTTTATTAAACACATAATGCACGTGGCCGCCTGCATAATAATCAAAGTTTTTTGGCAAAAGCTCTAATGGCTGTGATTCCATTGAGTCAAGCTCTTCTGGCTTGAATTCAGTTAAAGCAGTGTGAAACATAAATATCTTAAAGCCTTTTTCCTGCTCTAACTCTTTCTTTAAGAGGGATTTATAATGGCTTTTTTCAAGCATTCCCTTTTTCCCGAATATACCTGTTATCTTTGCCCCTGTTTTTTTGTCAATTGTAAACTCAAGATTAAGCTTTTCATCAATTATTTTCCCTTTCATCACATTTATTAACAGCCCTGCATTCTCAAGAACATCAATTATTGTTTTTCCGCTTGGAGAAAAATCATGTGAGCCAAGTATTGCATAAACCTGGATATTATTATCTTTTAATTCTTTCAACTTTGTAACAACAACCTTTAAAGCATCAATGCCTGGCAGGGCTGTATTAAATAGATCGCCCGCTATCAAGACAAAATCAACTTCTTTCTCAATACAAAGGTTTACTGCTTTTAAAAAGGCCCTTGTGCTTGCATCTCTTAATTTAGGATCTCTCCAAGAGCCAATGTGACAATCGGCCATATGTGCAAATCTCATTTTATCTTTTATT
>JAHJQG010000041.1 GCA_018819345.1 Nanobdellota archaeon | reverse complement strand
CTAATTAAGATATTTTAAGGTTATTAGTTAAGTTTAAATAATTTAAAAATAAAGGTTTTGTTAATGGATAAAAAGGCCCAGATTAAAAGCATTATATTTAACTTAGGTATTGTTATAATAATAAGTGGTTTTATTCTTTTTGCCTTTAATTTGAAGACAGCGGGAAAGATAACAATGCTCATAGGGATTGTTTTTGTCTTTTTTGGCGGGCTGAAAGAAAAATTAGGATTGTGAATTTACTTTAATAATTTCTTATCGTGCCTGTACATTACAACATACATGATGATTGAAACAAGAACTAATATTTCACCAATATAAACACTATAATTAGCTATGTTAAGGCTTGCAGAATACCTTTGATTTGATTCCTTAAAATCACACATGTTCTCTGGCTCACAGTCAGGCGGATAGCAGCAATTTTCTGATACAACATTGCCAGTAATACCCCCACTAATCAAAAGAAAACCAATAAGCAAAGTAACCAATGGAATTAGCAATCTGTTCTTCATAATTGGGTTAAATACTTTACAAATATAAAAAGATTGCTAAAAATTTAATTTAATCAAACTTCATAATCCTGTCTTTGTAATCTTTTTTGGCCAATAGAACAACCCTGCTTTCTTTTTTCTCATCAATTATTTTATAGCTGGAAAGTTCTGCAACTTTTTTTGCAAACTCTTTAACATCTTCATGAAAGGGCATATTTCTTTCCAGTAATCTTTTCCTTGATGAGCCAATAAACATATAGGCCTTAAGCTCAACAAACAAAGGCCTTGCTTTTTTTATTAAATCAGCATAATCTTTTTCATGTTTCATGTTTATTCCTTTGATCAAAGTTATTCTAATTACTGTTCTTGTTTTTAATTTAGGCATTAGTTCAAGTGTTTTATTCAGGCGCTGCCATCCATCCTTAAAGCAGGATTTGTTAAATTTCTTAAAATCTTCTTCATTTGTTGCATTCAAAGAAACATAAAGCTGTGTAGGCAGTTCATTTAATGATTTAATAACATCAGGAAACTGACCATTTGTAACCAAAAAAGTTGTCTTATTTTGCTTGTGAAGCTCAGCTATTAATTCATTAAGTTTTGGATAGATAGTTGGCTCTCCTGTAAGTGAGATTGCAAAATGCATTGGCTCCTGTGCCTGATTAAGCTTTTCCATGTTTACTTTTTCATTTCCAAAAAAACCATTAAGAAGCTTTCTCTGGCATAAAATAGATTTTTTTATTATCTCTTCTGGCTCGTCCACAACATCATCCATTTTTATTCCAGCAGTATAGTCCATCTCACGCCAGCAATGAATGCATTGGTTTGTGCAAAATCCAACAGAAGGAGTCATCTGGCAGCATAAATGAGATCTTATTCCATAAAACCTTTCCTTATAACAAACATTTTCATCTAATAATGATTTCTTTGTCCATGTACAGATTTTAACAGCAGAGTGCTCACCACTAAAGCAATAGTGCTGTTTTTCCAGTAATATCTTAAGCTCAGGGCTTATTTTTGTTATTTCCCCCATAGAGCAAGCTAAAAGAGGATTATATAAAAAACTTTCTTTAAAAACCAAAGCTATATAAATCTCATCCATGCTATAAAAACCATGGACTTTAAAACAGCACTTAAAAAACTAAAAAACAGCTCTGAATTCAGGAAATGGATTTCTAAAAACAAGAAATCATATTTAACATATGCATTTACAATGATTGAAAACTCAGAAAAAAGTGAGTGGCAGATTGGCTATTATGATAAAAGCCTTGATAAGGTTACAGTCTTTACAATAAATAATAATATTGAAATCAACCCAGAGCAGGATGTTTTCAAAAAACCAGGAACAGCTGTAAAAAAAATTAACCTAAAAGATGTTAAATTTGGTTTGGATAAGGTATTGAAAAAAACTCAGAACATTAAAGAGAAAAAATATTCTAAAGAGTTAGTAACAAAAACAATAGCTATCCTGCAGAACATTGACCTAGGCCAGCTGTGGAACATAACCCTTATCACAAGCTCTTTGAATACTATAAACATAAAAATAGATGCAAAAACAGGCAAGACAATAAAGCATGAACTAGTATCATTATTCCAGTTCAGGGCTGGCTAGATTACCACTTGAATAAAACAAAAATCAATGTTTTCCTGTGGAAAAACAGCTTTGTTTCATTTGGAAAAAACAATTATTTCCTGTAGAAATTGATTTTTTCAACTGGAGTATCTTTATTAAAAAACCTAAACAAAGCCTTAAAAAGAAAAATAAGCCATTATTAATATTTCTTTTCCATCAGAACAATAATTGTTTTGATTATATATTTTTGACCTTGATTTAATTTAAATATAAGTTGTGTTTTCTATTTTATATTATTTTTTTAAATTTAAAAAGAGGGATGATTTTGTCAGAAAACCTGAAAATAAAAATAAGAAAAATAAAAGAAAACGCAATTCTGCCGCATTATGCTCATGAGGGTGATGCAGGAGTTGATATTTATTCAACAGAGGATTATGTTCTTAAGCCAGGCCAGAGAATATTGGTCAGCACAGGATTAATCATGGATATTCCCAAAGGTTACGAGGGCCAGATAAGGCCAAAATCAGGGCTTGCGTTAAAGCATGGAATAACAACCTGTAATGATCCTGGAACAATTGACTCAGGCTATATGGGTGAAATAAGGGCTATAGTAATTAATCATGGTGCTGAAGAATTCAACATAGAAAAAGGAACAAAGATTGCTCAAATGGTTTTCAACAAAATAGAAAAAGCAGAATTTGAAGAGGTTGAAAAGCTTGATGATACAAAACGAGGCCAAGGGGGTTTTGGAAGCACTGGATTAAATTAAAGAGGTTAAAATAATGAAAAACGGGATAAAATACAAGACAGCAAAGAAAAACACAAAATTATTTGAATTCATTGAAGAAGAAAAAGAAACTGGTAAGTTATCTAAAGATAAAAAAACCTAAGGGTTTAAATGCAGGTATGCCAAAAAAAATACAGCAATCTAAGAATTGATGTTAAAGCTTTGTGAATTTATCTTCAGTAAAATTATTCCATATTTTAATTGCTTCTGTTTCTGTTTCCTCAGATGTCTTTGGAAAGTTTGTGTCTAAGTAAACAACTTTTGAGCCATGGTTCTCAAAAAGATTTTTCAGCCACTGGCTGTTGTATCTCTGCTCTAATTTTCTCTGGAAGTTAATTTTCTCAAATATTGCCCTATCCTGTTTCTGCCTCTGGCTGAGTCTTTGCATAACTGTTTCTGGTGCAACCTGGGATATTATCAAAAGGCCAGGGGCATTTTGAATTGCAAGCTTATTTCCAGGCAGCCTCATAATCTCTGTTAAAGATATATTCCCCTGGACAGGCTGGTAGACAATAGAGCTTATTACCCCTCTTTCCTGAAAGATATATTTTCCCTGTTTCAAGGCAGGAATAATAACTCTTTTGTAAAGTATTTCTCTATCAAGTGAGAAGGCATGTGCTGTTGAGATTATTGAATAATCCCTTTTGTTATCCCTCACAATCTCTTCCCTTAGAGCACAGCCAATCCAGCAATGAGTCATTTCGCAAGAAATTATCACATCAAAGCCAGTTATCTCCTCTGGCTCAGGAAGCCTGTTGTTTTCCTTGCAATACTCATTTAAGTCCAGTATTTTAAGCTGCTTTTCTTCAGCCCATTTTCTGAGGGCATTGACAATAACACCTTTGCCAGAGCCGTCAAGGCCATCAACCATAACAAACCTTTTATGCATATAAGAATTGTTTGCAATAATCTATTTAAATCTTTTGAAAATCAGGAATTTTATATTTTTTATCTAGAAGCATCTGCCTGTCTTTCCATGTCAAGCTTTTTTTTAATTGCATTTGATGAATTGCTCAATTGGTAGGCAGCTATTATCTCGTCAGCAAGTGCATTAATTGCCTCTTTTTTTGAGTTGAATGACTTTGTGAAAGCGCCCTGCACCATATACCTTAATGCAATATCAACTCTTCTCTGGGGAGCGCACTCAAGAGCCTTTGGATACCTTGCTCCGCCATATTCTATTGTTATTATTTCTTCCCTTGGTGATGCATTTTCCAGTGCCTTGACAAAGACAGCTATTGGGTTCTGTTTTGTCCTGTTCTCAATGACTTTAAATGTTTCCTCTATAATAGAATATGCCTTCTGTGCCTTGCCTGTTGACTTGGATGATGTAATAAAATGCTTTTTGCCTTTATGGCCGGGTATCATCACCTTATTAATTAACCTTTCAACAATAAATGTCTTTGACTTGTGGAATCTTGCGCCAGCATATCTTGCGCCTGTTTTTGGTATTATTCTCGGCTCTAGGTTAATGTATCTCTTTAACCCTGGGTCTTGTACAGTTATTCCCTTTACACTCCACCTGTTAAATGCCTTTATATCTTCCATTTTAATACCTATTTCATAGAGGGGGATTTGAGTTCATATTTAAAGCTTTCTGTGGTGACATCCTCCCACGATTGAAGTCGTGGGCTTCCAGCCAATGAAAACTTATAAACTCTTTTGGCATATAGTTCCTGCTTCAACGACCGTAGCCTTCAAAAGCGAAGGTCTTACACAATCATCCACAGGCGTAGAGATTCGGGCAAGTCCTGCCCTATCATAAATATTAAATGAGGCATTTAAATCACGATGCAAAACAAGACCACAATTCGGACAGTGAAAAGTTCTCTTGCTGAGAGGCATATCCACAAGAGTCCCGCATTGAGAACAGGTTTTGCTTGTTCCTCTTGGGTTAACTTTAACCAGCTGTCCACCACAAGTTACTGCTTTGTAGGACAGCATTTGAATAAAATTTCCCCAACTAACATCATTTATACTTTTAGCAAGATGATGATTATGAACCATATTACAGATATTCAAATCTTCAACAGCAATAAAGGAATATGTTCTAACTATTCTATGGCTCAATTTATGCAGGAAATCAAACCTTTGGTTAGCAACCTTGAGATGCTGTCTGGCAAGTATAAACCTTGCTTTTCTCCTGTTAGCAGAGCCTTTTTTCTTTCTGCTCAATATTTTTTGCACTCTTTTGAGCCTTTTTTCAGACTTGATAAGAATTCTAGGATTGTCAACGGTTTTACCATTGCTCAAAGTAGCAAAGTGCTCAATTCCAACATCAATACCAATCTTTTCAGCAGAAGGATGCTTAACAAGTTGAGTTTCAGCTTCACAACTAAAGAAAGCAAACCACTGTCCAGCTTTGTTCTGCTTGATAGTCATAGTCTTGACTTTTCCTCTTGGAGTCCTGTGCAAAACAATGGGAATGCTTCCAATCTTGCTGACTTTAAGCCTTCTCTTATTCAGAAATTTAAATCCAGACTGGGGGTAGGTTATGCTCTTGATTCTGCTCTTAAAACGAGGAAATCCTACCTTGACTTTCTTTCCAGACTTCTTTTCCTTCACTCTTCTGAAAAAGTTGTCAAAAGATTTATGAAGCCTGTCAGAGACATTTTGCAGAACCTGAGAATATGCCTGATAATAATAAGAAGGGCAGGTTATTTTGATGTCTTTCACAAGAGAATCAAATTCAAACTTCTTGGTTGTCATAAGCTCTTTGCTTTCACTAAGAAGAGTATTATAAATATTTTTACAAACATTAAATTGGTTAAGAAGTCTTACCTTCTGCTTGTTAGAAGGGTATATTCTATACTTATAAGCTCTCATATTTATCACGAATTAAGCAATATTTATAAACCTCACGGACACTTGTCCAGTGTCCAATGGAAAATAAACAAAAGGAGGTATTGGATTTGATAATCCAAATTCATCCCATAGCTAAAGCTTGTGGGCTTTCTTTGGCAAATCCGTTGTAATAGAGGTTCCGAATGTAATTAAATTGCGCAATGTTTAAATACTCAACTTACTTTCTCATGAATAAATATGGTAAATTTAAAAAGAGTTTTAAGAAGTGGAGAATATTTTGTAATAGGAATTGGGAAATATATAGAAAGCTCTCCTCTCTCAACCACACTAAATATTATGACACCAACTACTTCAGTGATTATACAATCTGCTGAGGGAATAAATAGCGGTATAAAACAATTCAGAAAATGTAAGAAACTAGAATACAGGGGATGTAAAGCAAGAAATAAAAAAGAATTAAATGAAGTAGAAGTTAGATATGAAGAAGCAAGTTGTGGTAATGGAAAAAGAGTGAGAGATTTTTGTTAATAAAGAAGCAACTATTAAAAATTAAAGTTAAAAAAAGAATAAAAATTCTTAAGAGCACTTCTTTGTCATAT
>JAHJQG010000040.1 GCA_018819345.1 Nanobdellota archaeon | reverse complement strand
GGGGTGTTGTATATTAAATATAAAAAGAAACAGCCAGTTTCAGCATTAAATGACGGGGATAAAGTAGATGATGTCTTTGTTGTAAAGATAAAGAAAGCAATGTCATCCTATGCCAAGGGGTTCTTTTTTCAGCTTATTTTATCAGATAGTAGCGGAAAAACCCTTGATTACAGGTATTGGGGAAGCCAGGATGAGAAAAAAGTCAGAGCACTTTATAACTCAATAAAAGCAGATTCTGTTGTTCATGTGCAGGGAAAGGTTTCTGTTTATAGTGGAAAACTTCAGCTAACAACCAATGAGCCATTTATAATTGAGCCATTAAAAGAAGATGAGTATGACAAAACTGATTTCATCAAGCCAGCAAGAAAAAATGTTGATGATATGTATTCTGAATTAAGGGAAGCTATTGATGAGGTTAAAAATCCAGATATAAAAAAATTACTGGAAGATGTATTTAATGAGCCTGCTATGGAAGCAAAGTTTAAGATGCATCCAGGCGCAATTGAAATACACCATAACTGGATAGGTGGATTATTGGAGCATACTTTAGAGGTCTTAAAATATTCTCTTTTAAGCTTTGATTTATTCCCTGTTTTAGACAAGGATTTGCTGATTGCAGGAGCATTGTTGCATGACATAGGAAAACTAGATGAGCTTGAGATGACCTCACGTATTAAGGGCTCTGATTCAGGACAGCTGGTTGGCCATATTGTCCTAAGCTCTATCTTTGTTTCAAATAAAATGGATAAGCTTGGCCTTGGCAGTAATTTAAAAAATAAACTGCTTCACATAATAGTCAGCCATCATGGAAAAACAGAATATGGTTCACCTAAACAGCCAATGTTCCCAGAGGCAGTTGTTATTTATTATGCAGATGAGATGAGCTCAAAAATAGCTGAGATAACTGAATTTGTCAAGGACTCAATAGAAGACACAGAGGATGATTTTATGTTTCACTGGAGGAAGCAGCACAATATTTACCTTAAATGAGGTTTGGAAAATGAACCATTATAGAAAAAGAACCATAAGGACCTTAGTTGTTTTGCTACTGGTATTTGTAGCTGTCTTTTTTGTAAGCTATGCCCAGTTTAAGAAAGGAACTTTGATATTTGACCTTGGCATGCCCAATGGAATAGAAAATCTTATTGTTATGTTCTTTTCAATAGCTGCAATAGTAAAAGTTGTGTTTGAAATAAGCAAGGGTTGAAGGATATAACTTACATGAGTAAATAATAAAAAACATATGATAATCCCTTCTTTTAATTAACAAAACCTTTAAATAAATCAGACTTGTTCTTATTATGAATATGAAGAAAAAAGCAATTAATATTGAAAAACTTGTTCCTGACACTTCTGTTATAATAGAGGGCCTTGTATCTTCAAAGATAGAAAAAAAAGAGATAATTACAAAATCTATTATTATACACGAGGCAGTTCTTGCAGAGCTTGAGCATCAGGCAAATCAAAATAAAGAAACGGGAGTTATTGGCCTTGAAGAACTAAACAAAATAAGAGAGCTTTCAAAAAAACTTGGGTTTAGTCTTGAGTTTGCTGGAAAAAGACCGAATGCTTACGAAATAAAATATGCACGCCTTGGCGAGATTGATTCATTGATAAGAGAGCTTGCTTATAATGAGAATGCAAGCTTAATGACATCTGACAAAACACAGGCAAGGGTTGCAGAGGCAAAAGACATTCAAACTATTTTTATTGAGATAAAAAAGCTTTTCAAAAAACTAAAGCTTGAGAAGTTCTTTGATGAAACAACAATGAGTGTTCATCTTAGGGAAAATGTTGTTCCATATGCAAAAAAAGGCACTCCTGGAAAATGGAAATTTGTTGCTGTTGAAAAAACAGAACTCACAAGAGAAGATATAAAAGACATAAGCAGGGAAATAATTGAGGAATCAACAATAGCAAGAGATGCTTTTATAGAGATAGAAAGAGCTGGCTCAACAATAGCCCAGATTGGAAAGTTCAGGATTGTTATAACAAAGCCCCCATTTTCAGATGGCTGGGAAATAACAGCTGTAAGGCCAGTTAAAACACTTTTATTAGAAGATTATAAATTATCTGAAAAATTAAAGCAAAGAATTGCAGAGCAGGCAGAGGGAATTTTAATTGCTGGCTCTCCTGGCATGGGAAAATCAACCTTTGCACAGGCTTTAGCCAAATTCTATTCAGAAAAGGACAAGATTGTGAAAACAATAGAAGCGCCCCGTGATTTAGTGTTGTCAGATAATATAACACAGTATGCAATTTCTCACGGAAGTGCCCAGGAAATCCATGATGTCCTGCTTTTGTCAAGGCCAGACTACACAATCTTTGATGAGATGAGAAACACCTCTGATTTCCAGCTTTTTGCTGACTTAAGATTATCTGGAATTGGCTTGGCAGGAGTTGTCCATGCAACAAATCCAATAGATGCAATCCAGCGCTTTGTTGGAAGGATTGAATTAGGTGTTATACCTCAGGTCATAGATACTGTAATATTCATAAAAAATGGTTTTGTTGATGAAGTCTTAAGCCTGAAAATGGTTGTTAAAGTGCCGACAGGAATGACAGAAGCTGATTTAGCAAGGCCTGTTGTTATTGTGAATGACTTTGAGACAAATAAATTAGAATATGAGCTTTATTCTTATGGCGAGGAAACAGTTGTTGTTCCAGTTATATCTGACTATAAAACACCTGCAGACAAGCTTGCTGAAAAAACAATAAAACAGGCATTCAGGCATTATTCTGAAGATGTTGAAGTAGATGTTGTATCAGAGAATAAATGCATTGTATATGTTCCTGAAACCAATATTGCTAAGATTATAGGTAGGCAGGGCAAGAATATTGATGAGATTGAAAAAAGGCTTGGAATGAGCATAGACATTAAAGAGCTTGATAAGAAAACACAAGGCCAAAACATAAACTTTAACACAGAGATAAAAAAGAAAAACATTGTTTTTTATCTTGATATGGGGTTCAAGGATAAGAACATAGACATATATGTCAATGATGATTACCTCTTAACAGCAAAGTCAGGCAAGACCGGCCTTATAAAGATAAAGAAGAACAATAAGATAGCAAGAATACTTGTTGATGCAATAAACACAGGCGAGAAAATTAAATTAATGTTGTAATTGTATTCTTGATTATGCTTTAAAAACAAAACATTAATAAATATTCAATAGATTAATCTCTTTAAACAAACTTATAAGGTGTATAAATGCTCGGAATAAAATTTATCAGGGAAAATCCAGATATGGTTAAGAAAGACCTGAAAAAAAGGCATGAGAAAGAAATGATTGCATGGGTAGATGACCTGCTAAAGAAGGATGAGGAATACAGGAAATCACTTCAGAAATCACAGGCCCTGAGGGCAAAAAGAAATAAGGTTACAGAAGAGATAAACAAGCTTAAGAAGCAAGGAAAGGATATTTCTGCAAAAATAAAGGAAATAAAGGAATTGCCATCCAAGATAAAGAAGATAGAAGAAAAACAAAAAGAGCTAAAAGAAAAAATAACCTATTACCTAATGAGGATTCCAAACATCCTGCATGAGTCAGTTCCTTTTGGAAAAGATGATACTGATAATATTGTTGTAAATGAGGTTGGCAAAAAAAAGAAATTTGATTTCAAGTTAAAATCACACGGAGAAATGATAGAGCATCTTAATGGTGGTGATTTTAGCAGAGCTGCAAAAATAGCAGGCACTGGTTTCTATTACCTAAAAGGAAAAATAGCTTTATTAGACCTTGCTTTGCAACGCTTTGCAATTGACCTGCTTGTTAAAAGAGGCTATACTCTTATTGAGCCCCCTTTCCTGATGAACCGGAAGGCATACGAAGGAGTAACATCGCTTGCTGATTTTGAAAATGTTATGTATAAAATAGAAAATGAAGACCTTTATCTTATTGCAACAGCAGAGCATCCAATGGGAGCAATGTTCATGAATGAGGTTTTAAAGGAACAAGAGCTTCCAATAAAATTCTGCGGATTATCTGCATGCTTCAGAAAGGAAATTGGCTCGCATGGAATCGATACAAGAGGCACTTTTAGGGTTCACCAGTTCAGCAAGATAGAGCAGTTCATATTCTGCAGGCCAGAGCAGAGCTGGAAATTCCATGAGGAAATCCAGAAAAATGCAGAGGATATTTACAAGGGATTAAAGATTCCTTTTAGGGTTGTGAATGTGTGCACAGGAGATATTGGAATTATTGCAGCAAAGAAATATGACTTAGAGGCATGGTCACCAAGAGAAAAAAAGTATTTTGAGGTCGGCTCTAACTCAAACTGCACAGCATACCAGGCAACACGGCTTAATATAAAGTATGAAAAAAAGAATGGAGAAAGAGAATTTATTCATACCTTAAACAACACTGCAATTGCAACCTCAAGGGCCTTCAGGGCAATACTTGAGAACTACCAGAACAAGGACAGCTCACTAACAATTCCAAAAGTTCTTGTTCCATACATGAATGGAATAACCAAGATAGAAAAAGAATAACTAATCAAAAACTATATAAATCTCTTTCTTTTATTTTGTTTTATGGCCTTATTCAAAGACATGCTGAAATCTGATGAAACACTTTTTAAGAATTCTGTTGCCCTGGATTATGACTACATGCCAAAGCTGATTAAATACCGCGAGGGTGAGCAGCAGCAGATGGCCTCATGCATAAAGCCTTTGTTGCAGAGAAGGAATGGAAGGAATCTTTTCATATATGGCAGACCAGGCATTGGAAAAACAGTTGCATGCAGGCATGTTTTACAAGATTTAGAGCAGGAATCAGATGAGATAATCCCAATCTACATAAACTGCTGGCAGAAAAACACTAGCTTTAAAATCCTGATCGAGATATGCAGTATCATTGGCTATAAGCTGACGCACAACAAGAAGACAGATGAGCTTTTCAGCATTGTCAAATCAATGCTCAACAAGAAGTCAGCTGTTTTTGTATTTGATGAATCAGACAAGCTAGAAGACTTTGACTTTTTATACATGATCTTAGAAGAAATTTACAGGAAATCAATCTTTTTAATAACAAATAGTGGCAGCTGGATTAGTGAGCTTGATGGCAGAATAAAATCAAGACTAACTCCAGAGATGCTTGAGTTCAGGCCTTACAACCAAGAAGAAACAAGGGGCATACTAAAGGAAAGAATAAATTATGCATTTGTAGAAAGTGTTTGGGATGAAGATGCAGTTGAGTTTGCGGTTAATGAAACATTCAGCTTAGGGGATATAAGGTCAGGATTATTCATACTAAAAGAGGCAGGCAATAGTGCAGAAGACCGCTCTTCAAGAAAAATAACAGTAGATGATGTTAAAAAAGCAATTGAAAAACTCACAGAATTCAGCACAAAGAAAAGCTCTGAATTAGAGGAAGACAAGAAGTTTATCCTGGATATAATAAAAAAGAATTCTGGGAAAAAGATAGGTGAAATCTACAAGGAATATCAAGCAGCAGGTGGCAAGGCTGTCTATAAAACCTTTCAGAGAAAGATAGCAAAGCTGGATAAGGATAAATTTATATCAACTGAGAAGATAACCGGCGGAAAGGAAGGAAAAACAACAGTAATAAACTATAAGGATATAACAAAAAAGATTACTGATTTCTAGGATTTAAATGTAAAATCATCAAACTCTCCTTTAAATTCCCCATATTCAAGTTTAAGATTAGCAACACACGAGAACATAGGGCCCTTTCTGCAGAAATCAATCAGTTCATTAAGCTCTTTCTCATTGCCCTCTGCAACAACCTCTACATCTCCATTAGGCAGGTTTTTCACAAAGCCTTTAAGTCCTAACCTCCTGGCCTCAATCTTTGTGAAATACCTGAAGCAAACACCCTGCACATAGCCAGATATAATAATATGAACCCTTTTCATAGCTAACTAAAATAAATACCAGTATTTTAATTTAACCTTTTGTCCAATGCATGCAGGCCTTGAAACAAATGATTTCTTCACATACAGGCATTTCAATATCCACTGGACACTGGACAACTGTCTGGATGAGGTATTTAAACAAAACAGATATTCTTATTGCCAGAGGTGATAAAAAATGAATGATTTAAGCATAAAAACAATTGAAAACATATTTTTTCAGCAGATAAAAAACCTGACTTTCAACACAGACAAACTAGTGCAGGTTTTTAACTAGAAAATTTAAATTTGGAGGTGATTAAATTCAATTTATTTAAAAAACTGTTTAAGACAAAATTTGTAGAATGGAATGATTACAAGGTAAAAATTGACTTTCTGGAGTATTTTTACTGGCAACAGGGCGTTTACAAGCAAAGCATAAAGAACCTTTAAATCCAAACACCTCTGCCCCCTCTTTGAGGGGGTTTTTATTCTAACTTATATTATCCACTTTAATAAAATATTTAAAGAGGAGTTACTACCACCTGATTATGAGAATCTACATAAAAGAAGAAGTCTTGCTGAGAAAGGAAGATGCAGTGAGAAAGATAAGGAATGGATCAATAATTGTACATCCAACAGACACTATCTATGGAATAGGATGTAATGCCCTTGATTCAAAGGCTGTTAATAAGATAAGAAAGATGAAAAAAAGGCAAACAATGCCTTTCTTAGTCATAGCACCATCAAAACAGTGGATTTATGATAATTGTGTTATTACAAAAAATATTGAGAAATGGATCAACAAACTTCCCGGAAGATATACCTTGATACTAAAGCTTAAGAACAAAAAAGCTGTTTCAAAAACAGTTAACAATGCATGGGATACTTTAGGAGTTAGAATTCCAAAGCACTGGTTTACTGCTCTTGTTGAAAAAGCAGGTGTTCCCTTTGTAACTACAAGTGCAAACATTGCTGGAGAGGACTTTATGACATCTATTGATGACCTTAATCCAAAAATAAAAAGCAAGGTTGACTTTATTGTTTATGTGGGAACAAAGAAGGGCAGGCCATCTAAAATCATTGATTTGACAAAAGAGAAACCTGAGATAATAAAGAGATAAAATATGGAAAAAAAGAAAAAATCAATAGAGAAGGCCAAAACAAAACCCAAAAAATCAAGATTAAGAATACTTGCTTCCGGGGACATACACGGCGACACAGGCCTTGCAGAAAAGCTTGCTGAAAAGGCAAAAAAAGAAAAGGTTGACTTGGTAATACTTTGCGGCGACTTAACACTGGGAGAAAAAGACACTTCAAACATTATAGGCCCTTTTGTTAAGAGGAAAAAAAAGGTAATTCTTATTCCAGGAAACCATGAAACTGTTGCAACAGCTGATTTTTTGGCAGAGCTTTACGGGGCAAAGAATTTACATGGCTATTCTGTTAAATACAAAGATGTTGGCCTTTTTGGCTGCGGCGGAGCTAACATTGGGTTGTTTCAGCTTGGGGAAAAAGAAATATTCAGTTTATTAAAAAAAGGATTTGATAAAATAAAATATTTAGACAAGAAAATAATGATAACACATGTTCATCCTTCTGGAACAAAGATGGAGAAATTCACTAAAATATTTCCAGGCTCAAAAGGTGTTAAAAAGGCGATAGACAGTTTTAAGCCAGACATCCTTCTCTGCTCGCATGTTCATGAGGCAGAAGGAATTGAGGAAAAGATAGGAAAAACAAGGGTTATAAATGTCGGCAGAAAGGGAAAAATAATAGAAATATAACCTTAAATGAAAAATAAAATCTTATTTCCAAATGATTCAGTAATAATCACTAGGAACTTTGAGGTTAGTCAGGACTGGAAATTTCCAATAACAGGTTTCTTTATTTTATCACCAAAAAGAAAGATGTGCTCTATTTCTGAGTTTAATGATGATGAAACCATTGAATTTATAATGCTTCTCCGCGAGGTAAGGAAAGGAATGAAAGATGTTTTAGGTATTGAAGATGTTTACTTTTTTCAGAACGAAGACACAGAGTATAACTTCCATGTCTAGATATTTCCAAGACACAAATGGATGGAAAGATTCGGCAGAGGAATCAGCTCTGTCAAGCCCATAATGGATTATGCAAGGGAAAATATGGCTACAGATAAGATAATTAAAGAAGTAAAAAAATCTGTTAAAGAAGTAAAAAAGTTTATGAAGAAGTTTAACCCTTAAGAACTCCCAAGGGTTTCATTCTAACAACCTTTAAGCTTATTCCTGCATTATGAACAGAATCAACAACCTGCTCAACATCCTTGTAGCATCCAGGAGCTTCTTCTGCAAATGATTTCCAGTTGCCTGCTTTTCCTATTATGCCCTTCTGCTTTAACTCTTCATTTACTTTTTCTCCTCTGAATTTCCTTAATGCAGCATGCCTGCTCATAGCGCGCCCAGAGCCATGGCACGAGCTTCCAAAGGTTTTTTCCAAAGCAAGCTCTGTTCCCTTACAGATATATGAAGCTGTTCCCATTGTTCCTGCAACAATAACAGGCAGGTCAGGAAAGGCCCTTGTTGCACCTTTTCTATGAACATAATATTCCCTGCCTTTTATTTTATCAAGCTTTACAACATTATGGCAGATTGCATAAACAGTCTGCATGTCCATATCTTCCCATGATTTTTTAAACACTTTTTCAAAGGTTTCCCTTATCCACTGTGTCATAACAAGCCTGTTTGTAAAAGAATAGTTAACAGCACACTTCATTGCACTATAGTAATCCTGGCCTTCCTCTGAATTTACAGGAGCGCATGCAAGCTGCCTGTCAGGAAGCCAGATATTGTATTTTTTAACAGCTCTCTCCTGTATTTTAAGATAATCTGTTGCAATCTGGTGTCCAAAACCCCTGCTTCCGCAGTGAAGCATAATCATGACCTGGTCTTTATTAACAATCCCTAGTTTTTTTGCATATTCCTTATCAAAGATATCACTCACTTTCTGTATCTCGAGAAAATGATTCCCTGCCCCTAAAGTGCCAAGCTGTGGTAATCCCCTTTTTTTTGCCAGATCAGAAACCTTTGAGGGATCTGCACCAGGCATGCAGCCATTTTCCTCTGTATTTTTTATATCCTCTTTTGTTCCATAGCCATTTTCAACAGCCCAATTAACTCCATGAGTCATAACATTATCAAGCTCATTATAATTTAACCTTAGCTTTCCCTTGGAGCCAACACCGCATGGAATTGCATTGAATAATGCTGGAATAAGCTCTTTTAATTTTTCATTGACTTCCTCAACTGTTAAATTTGTTCTTATGGAGTTTATTCCACAGTTTATATCGAAGCCACACAAACCTGCTGAGATTATTCCTTTTTCACTGTCAAATGCACTTACTGCACCCATTGGTAAACCATAACCAAAGTGCATGTCTGGCAATCCAATAACTGGCTCAACAATTCCTGGCAGGCATGCAACATTTGTAAGCTGTTGAACAGCGCTGTCTTCAATTGCATCTAATATTGCTCTGTTTGCAATAATCTTTGCATCAACCTTCATTCCTTCTCTTGCATTTTTTGGCAATAACCATTCATAATCATTTATTTTCTGGATTTTTTCTTTCATCTTAACACCTTAAATATCCAAGCTTATGGTTGCTTTATAATTATCTTTTATTTTTTCAAGCTTTAGTTTGTAATATGTAACTCCCTTGACAACAACACCTGCTTTTTCAGGGCTTATAGGTTCTCCATAAGCTTTTGCCTTTAAATTATTTTCATTGATTTCTATTATTTCAAACCTTGAGAAAAACATTTCCTCTGTATCAACCAAAGCTATCAATTCCTGCAGCCAGTTAACCATTAATTCTTCTAATGAATCCCCACTAACTTCAATATCAATTGTTTTTTCCTCTCCAACATTGTTTATCTCACATATAAGACTGAATAGTGCAAGTGCAGAGTTCTTAAAAAGCTCTTTAAGGTTTTTTCCATAGGCCTCAAACATTACATCTGATGTAAGGTCATCTATAAATTTGTATTTTTCCATCTTCAGTAAGTTACAACATCATTTAATTCAAATGGCTTTTCTTCTTTATATTCTTCCTGTTTTTCTTCTGCTGAGCTGTCAAACATGTTAAATGTTCCTTCAGAGACTTCTGGTATTTCCTTATTTTCATCCCCTGATTTGTATTCCTCTCCAATAAGGCTTGAAAGCATCTTTATCAGCTTTTTAATATCCTCATTAGAATCCTCTTTTGTGTCTATTATGATTTTCATAAGGCAACCTCCTTTTTATGGATAACTAAGGTATTGGCCTATTCTTATTTAAACATTTCTGAAAAACATACAAAAATTTTATTAAGTTGCTCTTACTATCCTTATTAAATGTCTGATCCTTTATTAGATTTTAAAAAAAGCGTTAATAACCTGAGAAACAACCTGAATAATATTATTTCTAAGAAGCTAAGCATGAAAAAACAGAAAGCTAAGAGACTATTTGATTTCAGGCAGAACAAGGAAGATTATATGAGAGCATCACTTTCTAATTCAATGAAAGAGCTTAAATCATCTGCATGGGCCCTTTCAGGAGTTTATAATATAGACAAAGCAAACGAGCAAAACATAATAAAAATACTTGAGCTTGTTATAAAAACCGAGAGGAAATATCAAATGTCTAATTTTGAGGATATGGTTTCATGTCTTGAAGATATAGCTGAAATCACAGCATTGCTTAAATCAAAAACAGTAAAAGAAGATGAACTAAACTTTGATATTCCAACACTTCCATCAGGAATAGAGCCAGATGTAATGGCTGATATCAGGGAACTAAAGCGCTGTTTTAATGCAAAATGTTATAGGTCTTCAACAATACTCTGCGGCAGGATATTAGAAACTGCTTTGCATAGAAAATACTTTGAGGCAATAGGAAAAGATATATTAGAAACAAATCCAGGAATTGGCCTAGGAAACTTAATAGCAAAGCTCAATAACAAGGTTGAATTCGACCCCGGCATAAAAGACCAGATTCACCTGATAAACAAGGTGAGAATCTCATCTGTCCACAAGAAAAAAGAGGCTTTTTTTCCAACAAAGCAGCAGGCTTATGCAATAATACTCTACACTCTTGATATATTAAAAAAATTATTTAAAAATTAATTTATCTTAAAAAAATCTTATTGTTTGAGTTTAAAAGAACATAAAATAATGTTTTGTATTTCTCTGGGTTGTCAAAAATAGTCCTTAGAGCATCAACAGTTTTATCAAACTTCCATTTAAGTTCCTGAGCAAACTCTTTCGCAGATATCTCATTCTTCCTTGTTTTCAGAGAAATAAATACACTATTCATTTTTTCAAGGTCTTTTTCATTAATTTGCTGCGTTTTCATTTCTTTTTTGCCTTTTCTAATGTTGCCTCCAGTTTTGCAACAGCCTCGTCTGCCTCTTTCTTGCTTTTAACGCCTGTGCAGACTATCTTGCCGTTAGAGAACAACAAAAAGCTTGCCTTTGGCTCTTTAATTTTATAAACCAATCCTGGAAATTGCTCTGGCTCATACTCAACATTTCTTAGCTTCATAACCAGATCATTAAGGTTAAGTGCAAAACCTAAAGCACCAGAAGCAACCATGTTCTGCACATGTATTTCAGGCTCAATAGTTATCTTGACTTTTACTCTCTCTAAAAGTTTCATTATCTTATGGATAGACTCTTTTACTTCTTTCATCGTCTTTGCACCAGTGCAAACAACACGCCCAGTTGTAAAGAGAAGTGCTGATGATTTTGGCGTTTTTAATCTTATAACAAGTCCTGGAAATTGCTCTGGATTATACTCTGTATTTGGCAGAGTAGATGCTATTTTTTCTAGATTCAATGGATGCTTAAAGTCCGTAGAAACAACCATGTTGACAATTCTTATTGCTTTAGCCATTTTTAAACCCCCATATAAGCCTTTTTAAAGGCCTTTTTAAATGAATAAAAACTGCTTACTCATAAACCTTTCGGTTTTTAAGCAATAATTTTAGGATTTTGGCTTTTTCCAGTCCAATTAAAGAAAGTTTTAAATATGAGTGATTATGTATATAGTTGAAAGAGGTTTTATAAAAAATAAAAGGAGGTTTTAAAATGGAAACATGGATATGGGTTGTTTTAGTAATAATTTTATTAGCCCTTCTCTACTATTTTTTTGTTATGAAGAAAAAATAGTTAAACAGGGAAATTTTAGAAGAATTAAGATTTTTGATTAATTAGAATTTTTTTATTTTAAAATTAAATTTTAAAAATTTATTTTTATTCTGATTTAAATAGGAAAGGTGGTCTATACATATAAGTTGCTAAAAGAAGAATTGCTGGTATTACTGCAAAGACCCATAAATCATTTTCTGGATAAACTTTATAAAATAGAAAAGATAAAAATGCAAGAAACAATCCTAACCACAAAATCCACCTTATTTTTAAACCTCTTCTTACCCATTCTTTTCCCCATTTAGATAACTCAAAACGCTTTTGACGCGTGAGATAAATAATTACAATGATAGAAGCAACTATTATTAAAACTAATTCTTTTATTGATTTTGCTACAATTCTCAAGTATAATAAATAAGAAGCAATTATCACAACAAAAACCGTTCCAAATATTATTTTTAATATCCTTTTTCTGTCTTCTTCTTTTGTTGTTGGTTGATTTTTTATTTCCTCTTTTTGTTCCTCATGTTGCATATTCTCACCTTTTTTTCAAAATAGGACATTAATATTTAAAATTTTGCTTTTTAAAAAAGCCTCGAGAGGGATTTGCACCCCCGACCTGCAGATTACGAGTCTGCTGCTCTGGCTAGCTAAGCTACCGAGGCAGAGAATTAAAGCTGTTTTAGCAGCTCTTCTTTGCTTGGAAACTTTTTCTGGCATTCAAAGCATACAGCATGCTTTTTTCCTTTCCCATTCTTTACATAAGTGCCCAATATCTTTTTCAAAAAAGTCTCCTCAATCTTTTTCTTGCATATTTCGCATTTCATAAAGCAAGGTTAGATTATGGCTTTATAAACCTTTTTAAGAAATTAAAGTTTCTTAAGCAAAACAAAAAGATATAAATAGTTTCAATAACTTCAAATTCCAGAAAGAGGATGATAGAAATAAGGATTCACGGAAGGGGTGGCCAGGGAGCTGTTACAACAGGCCAGATAATGGCAATAGCAGCTTTTTATGATGGCAAGCAGAGCCAGACATTTCCCATGTTTGGTGTTGAAAGATCAGGAGCCCCTGTTCAGGCATTTGCAAGGATTTCTGATGAAAAAATAAACATAAGGAGCCAGATATACAGCCCAGATATAGTCATTGTTTTAGATGCCTCTTTGCTTGAAACAGTTGATGTAACATCTGGCTTAAAAGAAAAAGGCACTTTAATAGTTAACACAAACAAAAAGCCTGCTGATTTAAACATAAAGGGAAACTTCAATGTTCATACTGTTGATGCAACATCAATTGCATTAAAGATTTTTAGAAGTCCTATTGTAAACACCCCAATGCTTGGGGCATTCTCCAAGATAACAAAAGAAATCTCATTAAAATCATTGGTTAGGGCAATTGATGAAACATTTTTAGAAACAAAAGGAAAGAAAATAGCTGAGCTTAACAAGGAGGCAATAACATCTGTTTACAATCAGACAAAATGAAAAAACAAGAAAAGCCAAAAATTAGTGTAGGAGCTGTAATAGAGGAGCCAGGCTCGACAATAAAAAACAAGACAGGCGGCTGGAGGTCTTTCAGGCCAGTCATAGACCAGAAAAAATGCATAAAATGCGGAACCTGCTGGAAGTTCTGCCCAGATAATGCAGTAAGGAAAAACAAGAAAGGCGAGTTTGAAATTAATTATGATTATTGCAAGGGCTGCGGAATATGCTCAAAAGAATGCCCTGTTAAGGCAATAAAAATGGTGAAAGAGGAGAAATGAAAAAAGTAATTGAAGCAAGCACTGCTGTAGCACTTGGTGTAAAGCTATGTGAGCCAGGGGTAATTCCTATGTACCCCATAACACCACAGTTGGTTTAAGTAAATACTTAACCAGTGGATACGCACATAGTAGAGCGCCTTGCAGACTACATAAATGATGGCCTGCTTAAATCAGAGATGATTCATGCAGAGTCAGAGCATAGTGCAATTTCAGCAGCCTTAGGTGCAGAAGCAATGGGTGTAAGAACATTTACAGCAACAGCTTCGCAGGGCCTGGCATTAATGCATGAAATTCTTTTTGTAGTTTCAGGAATGAGGCTTCCTGTTGTAATAGCTGTTGCAAACCGAGCCTTAAGCGCTCCAATAAACATCTGGAACGACCAACAGGATTCAATATCAGAGCGTGACTCAGGATGGATACAGCTTTATGTTGAATCAGCACAAGAAGCACTTGACACAGTAATCCAGGCATATAAAATAGCAGAAAACAAAAAAATTTTACTGCCAGTCATGGTCTGCTTAGATGGATTTACTTTAAGCCATGTCTATGAGCCTGTTAATATTCCTGAGAAAAAAGATGTTGATAAATTCCTCCCAAAATACAATCCCTTATTCAAGCTTGATCCAGAAAAACCAATTACAATGGGCCCAATTGGATTTCCAAACACTTACATGGAATTCAGAAAAGCAACGCATGAGGCAATGCTAAACTCAATTGATATAATCAAAGATGTTAATAATAATTTTAAAAAATCTTTCAACAGGTCTTATGGAAATGGATTAATAGAAACTTACAAAATAAACGATGCAGATTATGCTATTGCAGCAATGGGCACTGCATGCAGCACAACAAGGGTTGTTGTTGACGAACTAAGAAAACAAGGAAAAAAGGTTGGCTTGATAAAAATAAAATCATTCAGGCCATTCCCAAAACAAGAAATAATAAAAGCTGCAGAAAACCTTAAAGGAATTGCAGTTATTGACCGAAATATATCATTAGGAAATGAAGGTGCCATGTACACTGAATTAAGATCAGTATTTTACAATCAAAATAAAAAACCAATAATAAAGGGCTTTATTGCTGGCCTTGGCGGCAGGGACATAACTCCTGGCCATATTAAAACAGCTTTTAATAAAATAGAAAACAGCAGTGACACTGAATGGTTGCTTTAGTTTTTTATTTTTAGGAGGATAGAAATGACAGCAGCACACCATTTAATAAAAGAGTTACAAACAAAGGATGTTTGTGGATATTGCGGAAAAAAACTAAAAGGAGAAAATTGGAGTTCAGAGTTTGAAGCAGAGATTCATTATAAAACAATTGTTTGCCCTGGATGTGAAACAAAAAACAGGATTAAGGTTGATTTTCACGGCTCAGGCCATGACCATTGGGATGGCAATGGCTTTAAAATAAAGGCAGAGGAAAGTTTGGAAAAAAAGATTGAACATAAAAAAGGAATAAAGACACAAGGAAAATTGAAAAAAGATATTAAACATAAAAAAATTAAAAACCCATAAAATGGAAAAAACAATTGCAGGAATTTCAACAGAGGAATTTTTTGCATCAGGCCACAGGGCATGTGCTGGCTGTGGAAATGCGCTTGCTGCAAGGCATGCTTTAAAGGCAGCTGGCAAAAACACAATAGTTGTTACTGCAACCAGTTGTTTAGAGGTATTTAGCACTCCATATCCAGAGACTTCCTGGAGAGTTCCATGGATACATGGTGCTTTTGAAAATGCAGCTGCAATTGCATCTGGTATAGACAGGGCATTGAAAGTTCTGGGAAAACAGAAGGATATTAACTTGCTTGTTTTTGGAGGAGATGGCGGGACATTTGATATTGGTCTTCAGGCATTATCAGGAGCAACTGAGAGGGGCCATAACTTCTGTTATGTCTGCCTTGATAATGCAGCTTACATGAACACAGGTATACAGCGTTCAGGGGCAACACCAAAATATGCCTCAACAACAACAAGCCCTGCAGGAAAATTGATTCATGGAAAAACCGAGTTTAAGAAGCCAATGCCATTTATAATGGCAGCTCACGGCGCTTATGTTGCAACAGCTAATATAGCATTTCCCCTGGATTTTATCAATAAGGTTAAGAAAGGCCTTGCATTTAATGGGCCAGCTTACATACAGGTTTATGTTCCATGCCCAACAGGATGGAAATTCATTAATGATATGACAATAGAAATTGGAAAGCTTGCTTTCCAATCCAATATAACCCCTATTTATGAGATTGAAAAAGGCATATTGACAATATCAAAAAAGCCTGTAAATAAAGTTCCTGTGAAAGACTATCTTGTTACACAAGGCAGATTCAAGCATATGACAGAAGAAGAAATAAAAGATGTACAGTATCATACAGATGACCAGTGGCAAAGGCTTCTTGAGCTTGAGAAAAACAAAGCAAGATTATTCTAATTAACTGATAATAGTCCCATTAAATTCTTTTTTATCTAAAAAATTCTTGAAATTATCTAAATCAGTTCCCTTTAGTATTATGACCTTTAGGCCTAGTTTTTCTGCCTCTTTTGATGCTATAGGGTCAAAAGGAACATTAAGGCCAGGATCCCATTTATCTCCAACCATTTTCCTGAAATTTTTCCATGAAATATCTTTAATTGGCCTTGCATCATGATTGTTTTTTGGCTCTTTGTTATAAATATAAGGAACATCGCTTAAGTTAATAACTTTTTTCACATTAAAATTGTGCGCAAGCCTTATAGCATCATAGTCAGTGCTCCATCCCGGCTTCCATCCAGATGCAATCAAAACATTTTCCTTGAAATCAACATTATCATTTGGATTATGAATTATTTCTTCATGAACAATGCCTAAAAATAAACTCTTTACAAGCTGCGCATTGAGCCTTGTTGTGTGTATTCCAATCCAGTCTAAGTCCTCATCCCTTAAATTACTTACTTTTGCAGCAGCGTCCTGGTAGCGCCTGCATGTTTTTCCACCGCCGCAGACAATAATTGCCTTGTTTCCTTTTTCAACAAAATCTATTATGATTTTTTTGAAATCTTTTAGAAATTCAACATCTATCTTATCAGGAACAACTATTGAGCCGCCCAATGATATTACAATTGTTTTTGCCATCTTAACCTCCAATTCCAATAAATGTTATGCCTATTATTATTGTTATTATGCCAAGCCATTTTAATTTATTCATTTTTTCATTCAGGAATTTCATTGATAAAAAGCAGACCCAGATATAAGACGCTGCACATAAAGGGTAAAGAACAGAAAGCTCTCCACCAGTTAATGCTATTATGAAAAATATAGATGAAATGCCATAAAACAAAAATCCCAAAATCAGTTTATAATTTTTTATGAGTTTTTTAATATCTAATGAGATTGTTTCAGAGCCTATCTTAAAATAAAGTGCTCCGAAACTTCCTATGACAGTTCCGAACAAGACAGTTGCTATTGCCCATAATTGTGTTGCCATTTCAGCTTGCACCTCTTCCTATCAGGCTAATGCCAATTATTATTGTTATAACGCCTGCCCATTTCCATGAATTCATAATTTCATTAAGAAATATTATGGATAAAAAGCTTACCCAGATAAATGATGTTGCAATAATAGGGTAAAGCACAGAAAGCTCTCCATGCTTTAATGCAGTAACCAGAATTACAGCTCCCAAGAAATAAAGAACAAACCCGGTTACCAATGGAAAATTGCCTAATAGCTTTAAAATACTGAAACTTAGATTCCCTGAGCCAATCTTAAGGAATATCTGGCCTGCTGCAGTTAGAAATGTGCAGAACAAAACAAGTGCTATTGCTTCTTTTTTTGTCTTCATAAAATATTTTAAGACTTTTAATTCATATAAATAACTTTTGGATTTAAATTCCATAAAATGATAAGTTATATAAACAAATAATATCTTAAACCATTAAAAAGGGGTGGGTTATGGATTACTATAATTATCCTATAAATAAGATATTAGATGAATTTAAGACATCTTCTAAAGGTCTCTCACAGCAAGAAGCAGAGAAAAGGCTTGAAAAATACGGCCTTAATGAGATTAAAGAAGAGAAAAAAATAAGCCCACAGAGGATTGAATGTTAATAACTAACCTAATAGTATTTTTAATAGCATGCATTGTGCTTGTAATAAGCGGCAACTTATTAGTTAAAACCCTTACAAAGATAGCTGCCTTTCTAAAGCTAAGCGAGTTTGTTGTTGGCTTTATAATAATGGCCTTTGCAACATCCATACCAGAATTATTTGTGGGCATAACATCTGCTCTTGCAAAAAATTCTGCATTAGCACTTGGAAATGTGATTGGTGCAAATATAATAAATTTAACATTAGTGATTGGCATTGCAATACTTCTTGGAAGGGGAATAAAGATTGAGAGCAAGAAAACAAAGACAGATGCACTTTATATGGTTTTTATTGCTTCACTGCCAATGGTTTTGATGATAATTGGCAATTCTTTATCAAGGATAGATGGAATTATTTTGTTAGCTGCGTTTGTTATTTATGCAAGAAGAATCTTAAGGCAAAAAAGATTATTTAAAAAAGAGGTTGAGGATGGAATTAAAAGAAGGGATATTATTTTAACAACTATCTTGTTTGTCTTTAGCCTTGCCCTGTTATTTTTAAGTGCAAGATTTGTTGTGGGATATGCAACCTTATTGTCTGTTGATTTAGCACTGCCGCCAATAATTGTTGGATTATTCATAATCTCAATAGGAACTACTCTGCCAGAGCTTACATTTGGAAGCAGGGCAGTTCTGGCAGGACATTCAGAAATGGCTTTAGGTAATTTAATCGGCTCTGTGATTGTAAATTCAACACTTGTTTTGGGAATAACTGCAATCATATTTCCAATTACTGCAAATATACTTTTATTTTCTGTAAGTGCAATATTCATGGTAGTAGTTGCATTCCTGTTTGCAACATTTGTTGAGAGCGGTAATAAGCTATATGTAAAAGAGGGAATCTCTTTAATTCTGCTTTACATATTCTTTGTTATTATTGAGTTCTACATAAATACAATATGATGGAACAGCTATAGTTTTCATCAATATTTAAATACCATTGCTTGTTCTAGTGTTATATGGCAGATTATGAAAAGGAATATTTTAATGAGATCATTGGGATTCTAAAGAAAAAAAAGCTCTCAAAGCAGGAGATTTCTAATTTAAAGACTCGTCTATGCAGGAAATATAAGATAGACATTCCGACAGACATAAGAATATTATTAAGTGCAGATGTAAAAGACCGTAAATTATTGAAGCATTTGATAACAAAGCCAACAAGGACTATTTCTGGTGTTGCTGTTTGTGCTATTATGACAAAGCCAATAAAGTGCCCTCATGGAAAGTGTGCTATATGCCCTGGTGGTCCAAAATCTTTTTTTGGAAATATGCCTCAGAGCTATACAGGCAAGGAGCCAGCAGCAAGGCGCGCCATAAGAAACAATTTTGACCCTTATCTGCAGGTTATGAACAGGCTTGAGCAGTATATAATGACAGGTCATGTCCCTGACAAAATCGAGCTTATAATAATGGGCGGAACATTTCCAAGCTTTAAAAAAACATACCAGGATTATTTTATTAAATATGCATTAAAGGCAATGAATGATTTTTCTAAAATATTTTTTAGAAATGAGGAACTTGATTTAGTTAAGTTTAAGACATTCTTTGAAATGCCTGGAAATTTCCAGGATGATGCGCGTGTTAATAGGATAAAAAAGAAACTTTTGATTTTAAAGAACAAAACAAAAACAACACTTGAAAAAGAACAAAAGAAAAATGAATCCTCAAAAATAAGATGTGTTGGTCTTACAATTGAGACAAGGCCTGATTTTGCAAAACAAAAACATGCTAACCAGATGCTAAGGCTTGGAGCAACAAGGGTTGAGCTTGGAGTCCAGACTGTTTATGATAATGTTCTTAATAAAATAGAAAGAGGACATTCTGTTCAGGATTCAGTTAATTCAACCAAGTCCTTAAAAGACACCGGATTTAAGATAAATTATCATATGATGATTGGCCTGCCTGGCTC
Source organism: Nanobdellota archaeon (assembly GCA_018819345.1). Taxonomy (GTDB): domain Archaea; phylum Nanobdellota; class Nanobdellia; order Woesearchaeales; family CG1-02-33-12; genus CG1-02-33-12. The sequence continues at coordinate 36,850 of JAHJQG010000040.1, read as the reverse complement.
AGACAGGAAAAAAGATATTAATTCTTTTAAAGAAATATTTTCAGATCAAAGCTTTAGGCCTGATATGCTTAAAATATATCCCTGCATGGTTTTAAAGGGAACAAAGCTTTACAGGTTATGGAAAAACAAAAAATACAAGCCAGTAACAACAAAAAAAGCAGTTGAAATAATAACAGAAATAAAAAGATTCGTCCCGCCTTATGTAAGAATCATGAGAGTTCAAAGGGATATTCCAACATACTTGACAGAGGCAGGGGTTGACAAAACTAATTTAAGGCAGTACATTGAAAAAGAATTAAAAGAAAAGGGAATAAAATGCAATTGCATTAGATGCAGAGAAATTGGGCATAAACTAAAAAAAGAAAAAATAAAACTAAATTTAAAAAATATAAAACTAAAAGTCCTTGAATATAATGCAAGCAATGGAAAAGAATTTTTCATAAGCTATGAAGATGCAAAAAACAATGCATTGATTGGATTTTGCAGGATGAGGTTTCCATCGCAAAGCTTAAGAAAAGAAATAACAGGCAAATCAGCACTTATAAGAGAGCTTCATGTCTTTGGCTCTGCAATCTCAATTGGAAAAAAAGGAAATATACAGCACGCTGGCTATGGGAAGAAACTATTAAAAAAGGCAGAAGATATATCAAGGAAAAACAAAAAGAATAAAATTGTTGCAATCTCAGGAATTGGTGTAAGAAATTATTACCGCAGGCTTGGATATAAAAAGCATGGGCCTTACATGGTAAAATATCTAAACAATGGAAATTAAAATAAAATGTTAAAAAAAATACCCAAAACTGAAAATATTAAAATAAAAGAAAAGTTTGAGGAGAGGTACAGGGTCCTTTTGGGAAAGGATTACAAAAAATTCATAGAAACATCCCTTTCATTCATGAGAAAAAGCATTAGAGTCAATACACTAAAGATAACAATTGATGAGCTTAAGAAAAGACTGGAGAAGGAATGGAAGCTTACTCAAATTCCATGGTGCAAACAGGGTTTTTTCATAGAGCATAAAAAAGGCTTGAGAAGGGATATTGGAAACCTTATTGAGCATAACCTAGGTTATTTCTATGTGCAGGAAGCAGCTTCAATGATTCCAGCTGTTGTTTTAAATCCAAAACCAGATGATATTGTTCTGGATATGTGCTCTGCTCCTGGCTCAAAAACAACACAGATTGCAGCAATGATGCAGAACAAAGGAGTTCTGGTTTCAAATGATTCTGACTACAAAAGAATGGCTCCATTAAGCTTTAACATTCAGAGAACAGGAGCAACAAATACATTGGTTACATTAATGGAAGGCCGCTTCTTTAAAATGCCTTTTGACAAAATATTATTAGATGCCCCTTGCTCTGGAACAGGCACAATAAGAAAAAGCCTTAAAACTTTAAAGATGTGGAACCCAAACATGGTCAAAAGAATTGCAGGAACACAGAGGCAGTTGATTGATGTTGCATTCAACTGTTTAAATCCTGGTGGAGTAATGACCTATTCAACATGCACATTAGAGCCAGAGGAAAACGAGGCAATAATTGACTTTTTGTTAAACAAATATGAAAATGCAAAGCTTGAGAAAATTAATTTAAATATAAAGCACGGCCCTGTAATAACAGATTTCAATGGCCAGCAATACAGCAAAGAAGTTGAAAAATGCTTAAGGATCTGGCCACAGGACAATGACACATGCGGCTTTTTTGTTGCAAAGGTTAAAAAAACTTACTAAGAAAAGTTTATATACTTTCTTTACAATATTTAGATTATGGAAGAAATGTTTATATTTCCAGATCTGCCGAGGAATAAGGTTGAGAGTTTTTTTAGCAAAGGAGACCCATTAATAAGGATTCCAGAAAAGAAAACTATTGATAAAATAATAAATTCAACAGAACTTGCATGCAAAGAAATAAAAAAATATAAAGTTAGAGACCATTTGAAAGACGATAATTCAAATCTGGTGGTTATTCTTTCAGATAAAATTCTTTTAGAGAAATGGTTTATGAGAATATTTTATGTTTTTAAGAGAGAAGTTAATGATTATATTTTCAAATTTCCTGGGATTAATGGGGAAATTGATTACTTTACTGTTATTGTTCGCAGAGTGTATTATTCTGGTTCCTCTGATACAGGCAATCAAGAAATTCTTTATTTAGGAAAGGACAACGATTTAATTGAAATATTGAAAACAATGGGAGAAATCCTTTACAAAAAAAAGGTTGGCTTTTATGTACCTGACGGCATAAGAGATTACTACACTAAAAGACTTAATATAAAAATTTAATTTATTAAACTCTAATAAAACAAAACCTTTATAATCTTTAACTTCTTAATAATAGTTATGGCATCTGATTTCATGAAATTTATTCATTTTGTAAGGCCTTTCTCAAAAAAGGAAAAAGACTACATGTCTGAGCTAGATAAATACCTTGAGCCAAGGGATTTGAAGAGAATAAAGAATCTTCTGAAGAACAAAAAAATTGGTGTTTCCTTTTCAAGCCTTGGGATATCTGAAAAAATTGGTGATGATGTTTTATTTCCACAGCTTAACCTGGCTTTAGAGGATAATGAGACGCAGTTGTTTGTAGAAAAAACAAACAAGGAGATTGAGGGAAAGCTTAAGAGAAGAGCATTCAGGTTATTTTCTGAGAGAGCAAGAAAAACAATAAAAGAGTTTATTGCACCAAATATATTTGGCCTTGGGCTTGCAAAAGAAGCAGCAGCTTTACAGCTTCTTGCAACAGAACCAATTCATATACTTCTTTTGGGAGACCCTGGAACAGGAAAAACAGATATACTAAGGTCAGTAAGTAATTTGCATCCAATAACTTCTTTTGGACTTGGCTCCGGAGCTTCCAAAGCAGGGCTTTCAGCTGCTGTTAAGGGAAATGAGATAATAAGGGGGCTTCTTCCAATGGCAAATGAGGGAATATGCTGCATTGACGAGCTAAATTTAATGAAAAAAACAGACTATGCTGCCTTGTATTCTGCAATGGAAAAAGGATTTATCACTTATGATAAAGCAAACAAGCATTTTCAGCTTGATGCTAAAGTAAGGGTTATTGCAACATCCAACCCTAAGGGAGATCGCTTTGTTGGAAATATAATAAGCATATTGAAACAGCAGATTCCATTTGATTCTGCTCTTTTGACAAGATTCCATCTGGTTTTTTTAATAAGAAAGCCCGGGCTTGAAAGGTTTGCAAAAATAACAAAAAAGATAGTCCAGAACGACAAGATGAAAGTCAACATAAAAGACATGGAATTCATAAAAGATTATGTTGATTTTGCAGAGCAGGTTGATGTTGAGTTTCCAAAAGAGTTTGAAAAGCAGGTTGTTGAGTTCTCAACAGAGCTGAAAAAGGATGAAAAGAAATATTTAATTGAAATCTCACCAAGGATTGTAATTGGCCTCATGAGGATTGCAAAGGCGGCGGCAAGAATGGAACTAAGAAAAACAGTAAAAAAAGAAGACATTGACAAGGCAGAGGAAATAATAAAGTATGGCCTACAGATAAAAAGAGAATAATTTTCCTACTTCTTCTAAATTTTAAAACCATCTAATTGAAAATCCTAATAAATAACTTCTAATCAATGTCCACAAAAAACATTAAATTTATAAATATTGACAATTATCAATATGTAAATATGGAAAAATCACTAAGAATCTTAAAAGCCTTGTCAGATGAAACAAGGCTGAAAATAGTAGAATTTCTTTTGGATGGAGAGAAATGTGTTTGCGAGATAATTCCGCATACAAAAAGAACACAGTCAACAGTTTCAATCCAGTTAGGCAAATTAAAAAGCTGCGGAATCCTGGAATCAAGAAAAGAAGGAAAACAGGTTTTTTACAAAATCAAGGATTACAGGGTTTGTGATGTTTTCAGGGCATTAGGCAATACTAAAGGAAAGATTTTTAAAAAAAGTTGTTGCATGAAAAATAAAAAGGAGTATTAACCATGAAAGTAATTATCTATACCACACCAATATGCCCATACTGCATTATTATAAAAAACTATCTTAAGAAAAACAACATTAGTTTTGAAGAAATAGATGTTTTTAAAGACAAGGAAAAAGGAGCTGAAATGGCTAAAAAAAGCAACCAGGAAAACGTGCCTGTTACTGAAGTGGATGGAAAAATCATTACAGGGTATGACCTTAAGAAACTAAAAGAGGCACTGGGAATAGAATGAATCCTATATTGTCAGCTATAAAAAAGTTTTTTGAATCCAAATTTAACATTTACTTAGTCATAGCATTGATAATCATGGGGGCATTTGCATTTATTTTTACAAGCGAGCCAAAAATTAGCCAGGATGATGGGTTCTCAGTCATATTCTTTTATCTTCCTGCCTGCCCTCATTGCACTGAACAAAAGCCAATATTCAATGAGCTTAAAGAGGAAATGAAAGATGTAAACTTCTATTCATATGATGCCTCATCCAAGGAAGGCTCTGCGTTGTTCTACAGGTTAGCTGCAGAATCAGGGCTTGATAAATCAGGGCTTGCAGTTCCTACAATCTTTGTTGAAAAGCACCCTTTAATAGGAGTCCATTCCAAAGAGCAAATCAAAGAGACCATACATGAATGCAGGGAAAAGTGCATTGCTAATGGAAGTCATCATGTTATGTCTCAGGAAGTAAAATCAAGTTTTAAAGATTTTGAACTGCCTTTTATTGGAAGAACAGACTTAACAGCTTTTTCAATACCTGTTTTAGCAATAGTCCTTGGGCTTATTGACGGCTTTAATCCCTGCGCCATGTGGGTTCTTGTTTATTTAATTGGGCTTTTGATAGGCATAAAAGACAGGAAGAAAATATGGGTTATTATTGGCAGTTTTGTCCTTGCTTCCGGAGTACTTTACTTTCTATTTATGACTGCATGGATAAACCTATTTCTCTTCATAGGATATATAAGGATTTTGACAATACTTATCGGGCTTGTTGCATTAGGTGGAGGAATAATTCATTTAAAGGAATATTTCACAACTAAAGGAGATCTGGCTTGCGAAGTGGGTGATGAGCAATCACATGAAAAAACAATGACTAAAATCCGGAAAATAATTTCCCAGCCTCTTTCAATTGCAATTATATTATCAATAATTGGGCTTGCTTTTGTTGTCAACTCAGTTGAGTTTGTATGCTCTTCTGCAATACCAGCTGTTTTTACGCAAATACTTGCTATCAGCGGATTATCGACTTTGCAGCATTATGCATACATAGGATTGTACACCTTGTTTTTCATGCTGGATGATTTAGTTATTTTTAGCATGGCTGCATTTGCAATCGGAAGCTCTTTAGGAGAGAAATATGCAAAATATTGCAGATTACTGGGAGGAGTTATACTTACAATATTAGGAATTATCTTAGTTTTTGCACCGCATCTTCTAAGATAAGGAGGGAACAATGCCAAACACAAAAGAAGAAATAATATTTGAACCAAGAAACAACTATAATCACGAGCCTAATGAATCAATACTGTATGATGTAATAATCATTGGCACAGGGGTGGCAGGTTTAGCATCAGGTATGTATGCTGCAAGATTAGGGCTCAAAACCCTGGTAATTGGAGAAGTGCCTGGAGGAACAATAGCACTAACAGGAACTGTGGAGAACTACCCTGGCTTTGTTTCCATAGACGGCCAGAAGCTTGCCCAGCTCATAGAAAATCATGCAATGGATTATGATGTTGATATTCTTACAGACATAGTTGAAAAAATTTCTGTGAAAAAATCAGAGAAAGAAATATTTACAGTCCATCTTGAGAAAAAAGCATTTAACAGCAAAACCATTATTTTTGCAACAGGCACTAAAGTGAAAAAGCTAGGTGTTCCTGGGGAAAAGGAATTTTTTGGAAAAGGAGTTTATTATTGTGCTCTTTGTGATGCCAATCATGTAAAAAACAAGATCATCGCAGTAATAGGCGGGGGGGATAGTGCTGTAAAAGAAGCTAATCTGCTCACAGGATATGCAAAAAAAATTTACATCATAAACAATGAAGAGGAGCTTCATCCTGAATTCTCAAACTCTAAAAAATTGCAGGAGAATATCCAGAAAAATAAGATAGAAGTCATAAACAGCATTGAAGTAAAAGAGATAAAAGGCAAAGACAGTGTTGAGAAAGTTGTTTTTAATAAGCCATACAAAGGAAGCACAGAATTGAAATTAGAAGGTGTATTTATTTATATAGGCCTTACCCCGCTTAGCAAATTAGCAGATGATATTAAAGTTAATTTAAATGCCAAAGGAGAAGTAATAATTAACCAAAGGTCAGAGACAAACATTCCGGGATTTTATGCTATAGGCGATGTCACAAACACTGAATGGAAGCAGGCAATCATAGGAGTCTCACAAGGAGTGACTGCTGCATATTATGCTCACGAATACATAAACAAATATTTCTAAGAGGTAAATGTTTGTTTTATTTTTAGTCTGGTTGTGAATAATAAGCAGAGATAAAATAGATTTAGGTATATAATTCATACTTAAAAACCAAAACTTTATATATAATAGTTAAACTATAATTTACAAAAATGGCAAATATATTTGAGAAATTCATAAAAACTTTCTTTAAAAACCTTTTCAGGAGGAAAAAGCACATAAAGCTTGGCTTATATGGGCCGCCAAATGCTGGCAAGACTACTTTGGCCAATAAAATCTGCGAGGACTGGCTGGGAGAGAGCATGGGCAAGGTAACAAACATACCCCATGAAACAAGGGAGATACAGATAAAAGAGCAGATAAGCATCAAAAGCGGCAAAAAAGAGATTTCTTTTAATCTTGTTGACACTCCAGGAATTGCAACCAAGATTGATTATGAGGATTTTATGAAGTTTGGTCTGACTGCAACCAAAGCCAAGAAAAGGGCAAAAGAGGCAACAAAAGGGGTTATAGATTCTATAAGGTGGCTTGACAACATGGACACAGTGGTTGTTGTTCTTGATGCAACAAAAGACCCATATTCGCAGGTTAACATAACAATCATCGGAAACTTAGAGGCAAGGAAGATTCCTGTTTTGATAGTAGCCAATAAAGTAGATTTAAAGAAGGCAAAGATAAAAAAAGTCCAGTCAGCATTTCCACAGTATCATGTTGTTGGGATATCTGCTAAGTATGGCAACAATATTGATGAGTTTTACGAAGGATTATTTAAGGTGGTAGGATAATGTTAACATTGCAGTTTGTTCCATACACTGAAATAGAATATCTCAGCTCTGTTGGAAGAATAAGAAAACTCCTTAACATAACAAAGGAAAACAGGATAGTTTTGTTACAGGGCAGATTAAGAAAAGAGGAAGAAACAGAGCTTATAAAAGCAACAATGGAAGAGATAGACAAGGATTTCAAGGGAATAGAGCTTTCTGTTATCTATCCAGACAAGAAAGAGAGTGACTTATTCAGAAAGATAAAAAGAAATTTTGTTAATATGCTGTTGGGTGACAGGCAGGGCTTAACCATTATCGGGCCTGCATCTGTTGTAAGAGAGATAAAAAAAGATCCTGATAAGATACAGCTTCTTACTGAAGATGATACTAAAGCAAGAAAAAGGAGGAAGAGCTAATTCTTGAGATAAAATGCCTCATCAATGTGTCAGGTGTGGAAAACTCTATGATGATGGAGCTGAAGAGATATTAAAGGGCTGCCCGTGCGGCGGAAGATTATTCTTTTACATAAGCAAAAAAAAGCTTGAAGAGACAAAAAACATAGTAACTGACTTGACAACTAAAGAAAAAGATGAGATTGAAAAAGATGTTTTTGACCTTATTGGCATAGAAAGAGGAGTGGAAAAGCCAGTTGTTCTTGACCTGGAGTCAATAAGAATACTCAAGCCTGGAAAGTATGAGCTTGATATTGTTAATCTGTTCAAGAAAAGGCCACTGATATACAAGCTGGAAGAAGGGAAATACCTCATCGACCTTCCAGAAAGCTTTAAGAAAGAAGAAGAGTGATTTATTAATTAAATTTAAATTTTCTTATTGAATATGAAATCCAATAATGAACAGATAATCAAATATTATGATTCCTGTGAAATTGACTATAAGCTTCTTTGGCATCTGAATAAAAGTTATGCTTTTCATTATGGATACTGGGATGAAAAAGTAAAAAATTTTGACCAGTCTCTCTTAAGATTCAATGAAATAATAATAGAAAAAGCAAAAATAAAAAAAACCGACAGAATTCTGGATGCTGGATGCGGAATTGGAGGAACTTCCATCTTTATTGCTAGAAAAATCGGCTGTAAAATTGAAGGAATTACAATTTCCCAGAATCAGGTTGATAAAGCCAAAAAACTTGCAAAAAAGCTTAATGTAAGCTCCTTAGTTAATTTTTCAAATCAGGATTACATGAATACAAAATTCAAATCAAATAGTTTTGATGTTATTTTTGCATTAGAAAGTGTTTGTTATTCTAACAAAGAAAAATTCCTGAGAGAAGCTTATAGATTATTAAAAAAGAGAGGAAGATTGGTTGTTGCTGATGGTTTTAACTCAAAATCAAATTTTTCTGAGAAGGAAAAAAAATTAATAAATAAATGGTTAAATAGCTGGGCAGTTGATTCTTTGGAAACCCCATTATTTTTTAAAACCAGATCAAAGGCTATAGGATTCAAAAATATAATATATGAAAAAATTAATGATAAGGTTATGAATTCATCTAAAAGAATGTATCTGGCTTCTTTTCCTGGTTTTATTGTTACTTATATTTCCAATTTCCTTGGAATTAGAAATAAATTTCAAACAAAAAATGTGATTGGGGCATATTTTCAACATAAGGCTTTGAAAGAAAATTTATGGGAATATGGAATTTTTTATGCAGAAAAAAAATAATTACTTTAAAACTGACTTATAGACTTTAAGCATTTTTCTGGACATTTTTGAGATTGAATAATTGCTTGCTGTTTTTCTTGCATTCTTAGACATTTTTTCCCTTAACTTGTTGTCATCAAGCACCTTGATTACTTTTTCACTAAATTCAGTCAGGGATTCTTTAGCCAACAATCCGTTTTTTCCATCAACTACCTCTCTTATTCCTGGAGAATCAACTGCAACAACAGGTGTTCCTGCTGCCATTGCCTCGACTAAAACCAGGCCTTGGGTTTCAGTCACAGAACTGAAGACAAAAAGGTCTGCTGCCCCATAATAATTCTGCACAGCATTTGAGTGCCCAACTAAAAAAACCTTTGTCTCCAAATGAAGTTTTTTGATTAAATCAATTAAATAATTTTTTTTAGTGCAACGACCGACAAGCATCAAATAAGTGTTTGGCTTTTTATTAAGAACAAGCTTAAATGCTTTCAGGAGAAACTCAAGATTTTTTTCTTTTGCTATCCTTCCGGCATATAAAAGCAGTTTTTGCTCTTGACCAAGGTTGTATTTTTTTCTGATAATTTCCCTGTTGGGATTTCCAAAAACCTCTAGGTTAATGCCTGTTGGAACAACCTCAATCCTTGATCTGATTCCTTGGTTTAGAAGCATCTTTTTAATGCTCTCAGAAGGAGCTATTACACAATCGCATTTATTGGCATAATCTCTTACAATCCATCTTGTAAATTTTTTTGTTATCTCCTGCTCAAATGGGATATAATGGGTATATTTTTCATATTGAGTATGGTGGGTAAAAATCAGTGGTTTATTATACCAATCTGCAAAAAAAGAGCCGTAGTTTCCCATAATAAATGGATACTGTGTATGTATAATATCCAGTTGTTTGATAACTTTTAGTGATTTTCTGAATATTGGAAGCGACAGCCTGTATTTCTCTTTTGAAGATAATCTTATAGATTCAATCCTAAATATTCCTTTTTCATTGTCTTTATAATTTGGGTGTTTTGGGGCAAATATGTAAACATCATGCCCAAGCTCTTCCAGCCCTTTTTTGAAAGAAGATATCGAATTAACAACACCATTTATGACTGGCTTGTAAACATTTGTGAATATGCCAATTTTCATGAAATTGCCTTTATTTTTAGTTGTTAAATCATTACAGTGTACTTATTTTGATTTTTCAGTTTTTATTATTGTACCACTAATTTAATCTTCTTTTTTTTAAAAGATAATCAATACCACATTTTATATTATCTTTAAAAAAATTTATATTATATAAAAAAGACGGAACGAAATAACACCAAAGTGAACATCCTCTACAAAAGTTAAACTTACCTGCATTTTTTAAAAGTTTTCTGACTTCAGGGGATTTATAAATTTTCTTCAAGTTAGAGTTTATTTTCAATTTCTTAATTTGATGATGAAAGCATGGTAAAATTAATTCATTACTTGAACTAATTACAATGTTTGTTTTTGCTATCTTACAAGGAGGGTTTACATAATTTTTCTTGAGAAATTTTAATTGAGCATAATTAATTAATATGTTTGGATGGTGTTTATATTTTAAAATCTCTCTTATGTAAGCTCTATTAAAACCACTATTTCTAAAATAACTGAACTCAGGATTGATTTTTACTAAAAATTTTTTTTGTTTTGCTAAAGATAATACTCGGCCCAGGTTCTTATAATTTTTATTAGTAATTGTATGTATAATATAAAAATTAAATCTCTCCTTTTGGGCTATACTAATACTTTCCATTAAACTATTGAAGCAATTGACTCCCCTAATTTTGTTATGTGTATCTTCGTTATAACCATCCAATGAAAAACTTAAGATATCAACGAGATTATGTATCTTTCTCCATTTCTTTGGAAATAAAATAGCGTTAGTTGTTAATGCAGTTCTAATTTTATATACTTTTGCTAATTTTAAGAACAAATCTATTTCTGGATTCATTAATGGTTCTCCACCCGTAAAGTCAATTAATTTTACTCCTAAAGCTTTTAAATCTTTTATGTTGTTTTCAAAATCTGAATATTTCGCCAATGAATTATCTTTGGAATTCCAAATATTACAGAATTCACATTTTGAATTACATCTCATACTTACATAATAATTACATATTAATACCATTTTCAACATCTAACCCCAATTTTTCTTGCTACCCTAACCTAATCATTTATTATTAAAGAATGTTTGCTTTTTTTATTTTTGAATCATAACTTGCCTTATAGTATTAATAAATTCTTCTGCAGCACTAATTGCTTGCTTGGTATTATACTCTTCTACACTTGGTGTAACATTATAAGTGAATATTTCTCTTGCAGTTCGGCTTTCATCATATTGTTTAGCATATTTATAGGCCTGTTCTTGAAAATCCTCTACATTAAATTTTTGAATTTGAGCAGTGGTTTCATAGGTCTTTAAATATTCTTCATAAAGGTGTTTTGCTAATTTTTTAGTCTTAACAAGATAGTAGAGTATAATGTGTTCAGTTATTGCGTGAACGCCCCTTAAACCTTCTCTAAGTTTTGTTTTATATTTTAATGCTAAAAATGCATGAACAATATAATACATAGAATAATAGGCTGCAGCTACAACTTCTGCATAATCTTTGTATCCCTCACTAATTCCTTCTTTATATGAGCCTTTTGAGGCATTATAGATAATCTTTGCTGTTTCTAACCTATTCTTACTTTTCTCTTCATAGAATCTGCTTATTTGATGTTTTTCTGTTTCAGAGAGCTTCTTTAGATTGCCTGCTTTAACAAGTTCTAGGACTCTTTTTTCAGCAATTTTAATTTTATTTTTTATTACATCATTTACTTTCATCTTTTATAAATCCTTTCTAGCAATTGATAGTATACTTCTACTCCATATAGTACAATGTGGTGTTTTTTTGCTTCATTTCCAATATTCAATTCGTTTGTATTTTTAATCATTTCTTTAAAATCATTTATATCAACAAAATTCAATCCTTTTTTAACTTTGGTATAAGCCCCCCCTATAGCATACTCTACATCCTTTATATCTTTTTTGTCCTGCACAATGATTAATAAGTCAAAATCAGAACTCTTTGTTTGTGTTGCTTTAGCATAAGAGCCAAAAACAAGCAGAGTAAAAAAAAGATTTTTAGTAGATAACAAAATATCCCTAAGCATTACTTGCACCCATGGATATTTTTTTAGGAATTCTTTTTTTCTTTTTAGTTCAATATCAACAAAAATTTCTGTGGGTGCAAATTCATTTAATGTTATAATCTGCCCAGGAGGAACATTTTGTTTCCTAATAATGCTTTCCTTCTCTAGTTTAGCAATATTATTATAAACTAATGTGTATGATTTGCCCAGTCTTTTCGCAATACCTCTAATTGTAAGCTGCTCTTCTGGTTTGCTTAATAAAAAAATCAAAATTTGTTCTTGGGTTCTTGTAAACATTTTAAATTATACTACTAATAGTATCAATTGATACTAATTATAGGTTATATTTAAATATTTTGTTTTTACTCCTAAAAGTATTATGCACAGAAATGCTTGCGAAAACCGCATACTTTAGTATAATGATGAGCATTTCTGGCATGCTCAAAAATGCTCTGCATTTTTGGCACACTGGAAAACTAAGTTTTCCTTGTGTCCTAAAAATCCACTGTGGATTTTTATGATATAAAATTTTCCTTGATTTTAACAGAAAACTATATATATTATCAGCTTACCACTAGGTTTTATGCCTCGGTGGCTTAGTGGCTATAGCGGCGGACTTGTAATCCGCAGGTCGGGGGTTCGACTCCCCTCCGAGGCTTTTACTTTTAAAAATGGAACAAAAAATAAAGAGGAAATATGATGAACTGAAAGCGAAGCATACTCTTCCTGATTTTAATGAACTAAACCATGAGTTTGAGATATCAACTATAGAGTGTGAAGAATTCTTGCTTAGAAAAATAAGGAAAAAGATAGCTGATAAAATAAATGCAATGTGTGAGTTCTTAGAGGATTTGTTAAGCCCTGACAACAGCATAGCAAACATTTATGAGTATAAGGCATTTGATGATGATGAAAGAAAAAAGATATTTGAATTGTACAAAAGGATTAAAGTGCTTGAAAAATTAGCATTAGAGCTTTCAGTAAATCCTGATGAGAAAAATGATGCTGATTTTATTAATAATTTTTTTAGCTCATGGAACAAAATAAGAATTGAGACAACCGGTTTTATTAAAAAGATAAAGAATTTTTGGGAAAAAGAATCAACAAAAGAATACAAAGCGAGGTATTTTGGTTAAGATGAATATTGTGTTATTGGGCTCACCAGGTGTTGGCAAGGGAACTTATGCAGAGAGAATATCAAAAATATATAATATTCCACAGATTTCAACAGGAGATATGTTCAGGGAAGCTATTAAGAACAAAACAGAGATTGGCTTGCTTGCCAAAACATATTATGATAAGGGCAATCTTGTGCCCGATGATGTCACAATAAAAATTGTTGAGCAAAGGCTAAAGCAGGATGACTGCAAAAACGGCTTTATGTTTGATGGCTTTCCAAGGACAATAGCACAGGCAGATGCACTTTCTAATATAGTTGTTATTGATAAGGTGCTGAATTTCACAGCTTCAGAAGAGATAATAATTAGCAGGTTGTCTGGCAGAAGGGTTTGCATTGAATGTGGAGCTATATTCCATATTAAGAATATTCCTCCAAAAACAGAGGGTGTTTGTGATGAATGTAATGGAAAACTTATCCAGAGGGATGACGACAAGCCGGACTCAATTAAAAAAAGGCTTGATGTTTACAAAAAACAGACAGAACCTTTAATAGAATATTACAAAGAAAAAGGCCTTCTTGCAGATATTGATGCTAACAGGCCTTTTGAGCAGGTTGATGAGATAATAGCTGATGCCAGAAAGGCATTGGATGAATAAAATCTGGTTAGTCTATTTTTATTGAAAAAGAAATAAGTTCTTTTTTTAATTGTTCAAAATTTTTAAATAAAATCATCTTCATTCCTAATTCCTTTGCAGGTTGAATGTTTTTTTCCAAATCATCTATATAAATGCATTCAGTTGGATTAACACCTAATTGTTCAACTATTTCTTTGAAAATAGAAATATCTGGTTTTGCTATTTTTGATTTATATGATGTTGTAATTACATCAAAAACCTCATTTAGTTTATGTTCAGCAATAATCTCTTCTAACCAGTCTTCTATTTGGTTGGATAGCAAGCCTACTTTATAGTTCTTTTTTAATTTTTTAATCAGGTCTAAAACTTCATGATTAAATCCGGAAAATTCCAGTAAATCTTTTCTAAGGATTTTCTGGTCTATTTCCAGGAATTTAGAAATATTTAGCCAGAACAATTTTGAATCCATCTTGCTTATTCTTGCTTTGAACCAATTATCAATAATCACTCTTTTTAATTCTTCAGGATCTACCCCTAATTTAGGTGCATATATTTCACCAAAAGAACTAAGACTGCCTTCAACAGACAATACTCCGCCATAATCAAAAATTATTGCTTTAATCATGCAATATTGAAAAACTAGCCTAAATATAAAGCTTTCTTTTAATGAACAAGTTGTACTCTTATTTGGTTTTGGGTGTATAACTAAAAATTTTCTTAATAATTATTGTTGCATAAGAGCCTTTTGGAAGCGTGAATGATATAATGCATTTCTTTTTGTTTTTGTTTAGCTCATCATCTTCTGTTTTTATGTTTAATTTTTCTGCTTTTACAAACATATTTCTTTCATCTCCCTCTGAGGCAAGTTCTGGCATCCCTCTTACAATGAAGTCCCTTAAAGTTATTCCTTCCTCTTTAAGAAGTTTCAATGAGATTTCCTTTAATTTATTGTCTTTGAATTCAGTTCCAAAACCAACTATTGGTATTTTGATGTTATTTAGGTCTTTATTTGGAAAAACAAAAATCCCTTGTGAATAATTAACTTCCTTGTAATCTTCTGTTTCTGACATTATTAACTCAGAAACTGTTTTGTTGAATATTAAACTTTGGAAAGCATGGACATACATCATTCTTATTTTCTTTGGAACTTTTTTTATTGCGCCAACAAAGTCATTGGGTGATTTTGAAATATGCTCTTTTACATCTTCTTCAAAACAAGATGTTTTTTCAGAAGAATCTTCTAAAATCAAACCAACTGCTTTCTTGAAGTCCTTTTTCAGTATTGATTTTCCTATTAAATAATTGTTTTTGCTGAACCTCTGCTCATCAAAATAATTTGGGACTGAGAGAACATCTGAATTGATTTTAATTTCTTCTTTGTTTAGGTTTCTTACTGTTATAGTGAATTTATTTTCCTTTAAATCACCTAAACTAAGTCTTTCATTACCCATGCCTTTGTAAATAAGCTCAATGTCTTTTAATTCAATATCCTTTGTTTTGTTAAACCATTGTATAGAAATCATCTGCTCTGTTATAGCATTTTTGTCCTTTGAGCCAGCATATCCTATTTTCCTTCTATCTATTTTTAGGTAATGTGTAATAGTTGAAACAGCTTTTTCTGTTGTGTAGTTCTTTTTTTTAAGAATAAAATAACTGTAATTCCCATTTTCCTTTAATTCAATATCATTTACCTCTTTTACTATAAAATCTTCTGGAACCTGTTTTATTACATACATGCAAGTATAAAAACACAAAACATTAATAAAGCTTCATATTTTTCCTGGCTTATGAGCCTGTAGCCTAGTCTGGATAGGGTGACAGCCTCCTAAGCTGTAGATCCCGGGTTCGAACAAATGGTTACGCGCATTTGATACGCAACAGAGGGTTTGGCTTAAAAGCCAAACCCCCTTAGCTCGCTTCGCTCGCAACCATTGTGAAAGTCCCGGCAGGCTCGTTTTTTAAAATGAGAAAAATAAAATCAGAATTATTATCTGCAATAATCGGAATTATTATAGTAATATTCCTTTTTTGGTATATTAAGGTTGAGGAAATATTAAAGGCTTTCAGCTATTTCTCTTTTGACAAGCTTATATTGTTTATAATAGTATCAATAATAATGATGCTTCTGCATACGCTCAAGTGGAGCATAATTTTAAAATCCCAGGGTTGCAAAATACCTTTTCCAAAACTTTTTATATATAAACTGGCTGGTTTTGGAGTGAGTTATGTAACCCCTGCTGCTCATATGGGTGGCGAGCCTGTAAGGGCATACCTGCTTAAAACCAACCATAATATTCCATTTAAAAAAGCATTATCCTCTGTTGTTATTGATAAATCACTTGACTTAAGTCTCAATGGATTTTTTGCATGCATAACCATACTTATTATTTTAGCTAATTTCACTGTCTCAGAAAGAACAGCAACCCTTATGGTTTTGAGCTTTTTTGCAATGGCTGCTGCAATATATTCTTTTTATCATTTAACCATAACAGAAAAGGGGTTTTTTACAACATGCTTCAGGCTGCTCAGGCTTAATAAATGGAAGCTTACTAAAAAATATGAAAAAGACATCAAGGGCATGGAATTGCATTTGATTTACTTTTTTAAGTACAACAAAAAAGGATTCAGGGATACCTCGCTTGTTTTTCTTTTGGTATGGATTTTGATGTTTTTTGAATATAAGCTGGCATTGCTTTTATTGGGCTATAATGCATCATTTGTAGCTATCTTCATAGTGCTGTCTCTTGTTGGCCTTGCCTACATAATTCCAGTGCCTGCTGCTCTCGGTGCTTTGGAATTTGGACAGTCATCTGCATCTGCTATCCTGAGAGTAAGCAAAGGTATAGGACTTGCACTTAGTATTATTATCAGGGGCAGGGACATGATATGGGTATTTTTGGGGTTGTCATACCTTGCCTTGCACAAGATTAAATTTAAGAATATAGCAGGGAACAATAAATAAAAATTAGCAGTATTAAAAAAATAATCACTTAAATAAATAATAATCTAAAAAAAATGAAACTTATCCTCCTGAAAAAAGGGCTTGGTGTTTTTAAGAGGTCTGTTAAGGTTAGGTTAGGGGGCATAAGAAAATATAATGGAAATACAAAGCAGATATTAAGGCAAGCAATTAATGACTGCTGGAACAAGAGGTTTTTTCAGGCAAGTGCTGGACATTTTTCCTGTTTTTATATAAGGGATTTTGGAATAAGTGTGCAGGCATTATTGAATCTTGGTTATAGGGATAAAGTTGTTAAAACACTTGAATTTGCATTAGATACTTATTCAAGGAGTAATAAGGTAACTACTACAATCTATCATGGTTCTGTTTTTGACTTTCCATATTATACTCCAGAGTCAGTTGCTTATCTCATCCATTCAATAAGATTAGCTGATGCAAAAGAGCTCTTGTTCAAGCATAGGTTTTTTTTAGAAAAAGAAATAAGAAAGGCTTTTTTTAAATCATTTAACACTGATACTGGATTGATAAAAAAGAATGCTTATTTTTCCTCAATGAAAGATAATGCATTAAGAAGCTCTTCTGTTTATAATAATTCAATGATTGCTATGCTAAACAATGACATTGATTATTTTGGCTTGTATAATCCTTTCAAAAGCTATAATTTCAAAAAAATAATAAAAGATAATTTCTGGACAGGAAATTATTTTCTGGATGATTTATCTGGTCTTGATTATATAGCAGGAGATGCAAATGTTTTTCCCTACTGGACCGGATTGTTTGATTCAAAGAAAATGATTAAATTATCATTTGAGTCAATACAAAGGGATGGTCTAGACAAGCCATTTCCTTTGAAATATACAAAAGAGCAGGTTGGAAATTATTTGCTCTTGTATAGTATTTTAGTTCCTAATTATGAGGGCAATACTATCTGGACAAATCTTGGCCAGTGCTTTATTGATGTTGTTAAAAAGATTGATAAGGAAAAGGCAAGGGAATACATTGGCCAGTATGTTAGAAATGTTGAAAAGTATGGGAATTATCTTGAGCTCTTTAACCCAGATGGCACTCCCTATAAAACAATGTTTTACTATGCTGATGAGGCCATGCTCTGGTCTGTTAATCTTCTTGATTCAATGGGAAAGGATTAGTGTTTTTTTGTTAATTTTTTTGGGTATTCTTGAATTTAATTTGATGTATTATCCACTCAACAGATATTTTCTGGTTACGTTTGTAACTATATTATAGTTACGTTTGTAACCAAAACATTTATATATATTTAATAATTATTATTAGTTACAATTGTACCAATAAGGAGGTTACGTTTGTAACTATGAATATAGAAAAACATCTGGAAAGACTGAAAGAAAGCATAGAAGTAATAGACGAGAGTATAACAAAAGATATTACAAAGAGACAAAGAACAATAGGCTTTAGCATTTCTGCAGCTTCTGCTGATATGTTTGAAATTCTTCTGCATAAGAATAAAATAGTGGATCCGGGATTTATAGTTAAACACGAATGGTTCAAATCAAAGAATAAAATAAAGGAGAAGTTTCCTTTTGATTTTAAAGACAAAGAAAGAATCTTAAAATTGATGACCTTTATTGAGGAGAGCAGAGACCCTCTTTGTTACGGAACACCAAAGTCAGAGAATTTTATTAAGGAGATAATAAACAAGTTCAATGAGCTAAAGAAAATATTTAAGGATAAGGGTGTTGATCTTGACTAAAAGACTATTAAGCTATGCTATTGATTTTATATCCTTTTTTCTGGAAAGGGTTGATACAAGCAAGATTGAGAAAATAATCCTATTTGGCTCTGTTGCTAGAGAAGAAGCTGATGCTAACAGCGATGTTGATTTATTTATAGAAACTGTGAATAATGTGAATATTGAAAAGTCTGCTGAAAAAATAAAGAGCATGTTCTTCAGTTCGATGAGATGCAGGAATTACTGGGAATTAAAGGGAATAAAGAATGATATCAAAATTATTACAGGAAGATTGGATAACTGGAAGGATATAAAGAACAGCATAATATCAAATGGCATTTTATTATACGGGAAATATGAATCAACACCAGGAAATGCTGTTCACAAAACCATCTTTTCATGGGAAAAGATAAAACCTGAATCAAGAAGAGTGTTATTATTTAAAAGATTATTTGGGTATAAGGCTGAGAAAAAAGAATATAAAGGGCTTCTGAATCAGTATGGTGGTGAAAAATTAAGTAAGGGAAGCATCATAGTTCTAACAAAGCATTCAACTGTTTTTATGAAGCTTTTTAAGAAAATGAAAATAACAGCTAAAATAAGAAAGATAGTAGAATACAGCTAATAAGATATTTTGCTTTTTCTAATTCTTAAGATTAATTGCCTTATTTTTCCGAAATTTATTCGCTAATTCTAAAAAAACCAATGAAAAAATCAGGCAAAACATAAAAATAAGTTAAGGGCAATAGGCTTTAACAGTTCAAACTTCAAAATGAATGTGGAAAAATTTGTAAAAGAAAAAGAAAATAAGGATTTGGATTTCAAGCTGGAGTTGCCTGAATCTAAAAAAGTTGCCCAGTTAGTTACTGCCTTTTATAATTCAAGAGGGGGCAAGATAATTCTTGGTGTGGAAGATAAAGGGAGAAAACTCCTTGGCATCAAAGAGCCACAGAAGGCAGAACATAGGTTTACCCAAATAATAAGGCATTGGTGCCGGCTTGATGAAGAGCCAAAAATTGAATTTATAAAATATGAAAATAGGGATTTCATTGTTGTTCATTGCCCTAAAGGAAAAGATACACCTTATTTTGTCAGAGGTGAATCAAAACCAAGAGTAAGAATTGGCTCTTCTAATGTTATTGCAAATAAGGAAGAAATCGCAAGATTGTATAGGGAAGGATCAAGCAAGTCACAGGATGTTTTTCCTGTTGAAAACGCTGGTTTAGATGATTTGGATTTAGAAAAAGTGAAAAAATATTTGAAAAAAAGTGAGTTAACAAAACAATTGAACAATGGTTACTTGAGTGAGTTAATGTTAAAGGAGCATTTTATTGTTAAAGAAAATGATCGACTAATACCAACAATTGCAGGTATTTTATTGTTTGGCAAAAACTCACATTTAAACATAACACAATGTGAAATAAGAGCAGACAGGTATGTTGGGGATTCTATGGTAGAATGGTTAGACAGAAAGGATATCCATGGAACTTTATTTGAGATAATTAAACTAACAGAAGAATTCATGCTTAAAAATATGAGAACACCTGCTAAAGTTATTGGTTTTAAAACAGAATTTAGAACAGAATATCCAGTTGAAGCACTAAGAGAAGCTATAATCAATGCTTTAGTGCATAGAGACTGGCATAGTTCTAATGCTATTTTACTTAGAATGTTTAATAGCCATATTGATATTATAAGTCCTGGAGAACTATTAAGACCCCTTAAAATTAGTGATATTATGAAAGATGATTATATTCCTAAGAGTAGGAATAAGGTTTTGGTTGAGGTACTAAGCAAATCAGGGGTTATGGATAAAAGAGGAACTGGCTTCTTGAGAATTAGGGAGTCTATGAGGAAATGGAATCTACCAAATCCTGAATTCATAGAAAAACAAGGTTTTTTTGTTATTAAGTTTGTTAATCCTGCAATACAAAAAATTCCTGTACTGGATGAAAGTAAGCTGAACCAGAGACAAAAGAAGTTTTTTGATAGAGGTATAGAAGGAGAAGAAAAAATAACAACACAACAGTACATTGAACTCATAGGTTGTAGTAAAAGAACAGCTATACGTGATTTAAATCAACTAGTTAAACTTGGTGTAGTTGTACAAAAAGGCTCTGTTACTGGTAGGGGGAGATATTATATTATAAAGGTGACAAAAGGTGACAAAAGGTGACAGAAAGTCAAAAGTAAAATAATTCGGTTTGTTGGTCCGCCAAAAACAGGTTATTACTGTCTAGATGGCACTGTAAATGATACTGTAAAAAGGAGGAGCAAATGATACATGGAAAAATAAATTCTATCTCAAAGAGAATATCTTTAATGGAATTAAACCAGCTTGTAAAAGAAAATATTTTGGTAAGAAAAGGTAAAGGGAGGTCGGTATATTATGTTTTTAAGTAACCAATTAGGCAACCAATTAGGCAATAAAGAGCCTTATTACAGATTCCATCCTGTTGAAACTAAAGCAGTTGTTTACTCTCAAATTAGTGAGAAAACTGTGGAGAAAACTGTGGGGAAAACTACCCTTAAAACTGGTGAGAGTATCCTTATTTTAGTTAGGAAAAACCCAAAAATTACGAAAGAGGAACTTGCAAAACAATTGGGTATTACTATAGATGGGGTGAAATATCATATTAAACAATTAAGGAAGAAAGGAGTTGTTGAATGGAAAGGTCCAACTAAAAGTGGGCATTGGGAGGTAATAGGCAAATGAAAAATTATGCACAGAAATGCTTGCGAAAACCTTTTACTTTATATAGCACTTAACATTTTATTCAATCTCAGTTTTGAAAAAATAATTATAGAAATACAATTATAACAAAAATAATGGTATTATTATTGATTAAGATAGAGGGAACAAAAAATGAGAAAACTATTTTGCGTATACGACATACACCTTAGTACAGACCTTGAAAACAAAACCTTAGGCATATCAGCAGACGACATAAAAAACATCGAGAAAAAGGCTTACGGAAGCGAAGGAATTAAGAAACTTGAAAAAGTGATAAACAATTTTTATGATTTATTAGGAAAGAAGTTTGAAAAAGAAAAAGTTGATAAAATATACCAGGATGGCGGGGCTATTGACTGGGCAACTGTTGCAAAAACAAAACCAGAAATTTACGACCAATTCCTGAACGATCTGGAAGAGAAAGTATCAGCTGGAAGCAGAAGCTATGAACTAGTATTAAACTTAGCAAAGAAAGGATCGGAAATAAAACAAACAGAAGACCCAAAACTAGTATTGGAAGAAGCAACATTCTTTCAAAATTATGTCAAACTCATTAAGGTTAAAGAAGAGTTAAGCAAGGGGAAGAAGTACAACCCGAAAGAGGAGGAAGAGATAAAAGAGCTAACAGTTAAAATTGCGAAGCAACAATCAGAACAAGCTGAAAGAGGGGAAAAAAGAGACATGGCAATCGCAGATAACATAAACAAATCATTAAAAGAAGAAGAAACTGGCTTACTTATCATAGGTGCGATGCACAATGTCAAACCATACTTAGCAAAGGGTATAGAACTTGAGGAGCTTATGCCGGAAGGGATGAAGAGAATATCAGAGAGATGCTCTTAATCTTTTTTTTGCTTTATCATTCCTTCTTTCATTTTCTGCCTCTATTTTTTTATTTTTATTTTATGCTTATTCTTATCTTAAATTATTCTTATTCTAATCTTAAAATAACTGCACATAAAATAATTTTAGCGTAAAGAATTGGTTTGTTTTGTGCTGTTTTGTTTTCTAAAAGTTGTTAAAACAGATTTTCCTTTAAAAATATATAAGCATAACCAGTTAGTAGTGATTTTTTTTATTCTGATTTTATTGACGGGAAATTTATTATTAATGTAAAAATCCCAGAAATAGAAAGATTTAAAAAATTAGACATCTAATTTAAAGTCTGTATGGTTGAAGAAAAACTTAAAAGAAATATTATTCTTGCATTAATAATAGTTATTGCTATAATACTGTTAATATTCATAATAAGACCGGGAATAATAGGTTATACTATATACAAACAGGTAAAAGAATCAAATTATTCTGTGGAAGATTACGGAGAAGACATACAGGACTTGAAAACAAAACTTCTGGTCTCTGACACAAACCTGTCATCCTGCAGCGCATTCAATAAAGAGCTTTTGACTGAATTAGAGAAATACTCAGATAAATTTTCTGAGTGCAACAGTGAATTAAATGCACTGAAAACAAATTTTAGTTTATTGAGAGCGGATTTAGACCAAAAAAATGAAGAGCTGGACAAACTAAGAAATGAAAAACAAGAAGAAATAGATTATTTGGAGCTTCAATATGACCTTCTTGCAGAAAACCTTGCAAATAATTTATGCTGCAAGGCAAAAGTGGATAATCCTGATATAAGTTCTTATAAAATTGAAAATAATATGATAATATGCCTCGAAGAAGGGGGCTTGGATATATCCTGTTTAAAGTAGGATTTAGCTAATATTTCTTAAAGACAATTTGCAAGCAATTTGTGTGCAACTAATTTTGAATCCAATAAAAAAATATTTTGTTTTCTAAAAGTTGCTAAAACAGGTTTTTCCTTAAAAATCTTTAAGCATAACCAACAGTGATTTTTTTATTGTGATTTCTTAAGATTAATTGCCTTATTTTCCGGAATTCATTTATTAATTCTAAAAAAACCCATAAAAAAATCAGGCAAAGAATAAAAAAGCCCTATGTTTGTATAAGCTAATTCACTAAGATGGCTAAATATCAAAACATTTATATACTAAATATCATATGATATATAGTATTAGAAAAATATGATATAAGATATCATAAAAGACAGGCAAATATTATGAAAACTGAAGAGCATGAAGAATCACTAAAGTAGCATAAAGAAGCTATATTTGACTGGGCGCTTGAAGTTAAGGGAATAGAAAACAGCCAGCGCATAATAGGTCTGCATGCATCAAGGGCTGCTCTTGATATCCTGGCAATATATCTTCAGAAAACAAAAAGAATTGGTCCAGGAATGCAGCTTAACCACAGATGGTTTAAAAGCAAGAAGGTTAGTGGCAAGCTTCCGGCATTTCCCCATAAAGCGCCAATATTAGAGAAGATTATAGAATTGGAAAAAACCTGCGAAAAACTTAGTTATGGCTCAAAAAAAGATAAAGCAGAGGTATTGAAAGCTGTAAAGCTTCTTCAGAATATTGAAGAGGATGTAAATAAGGTGATGAAAAATGAAGAGAAATGAGATTATATCATATGCACTTGCTTTCACATCTTTTCTCTTAAGGAGAATACAGAATGTGAATGCTGTTGTGCTGTTTGGCTCAGTTGCAAGAGGGGATTATGATAATGAGAGTGATATTGATTTATTTATAGAAACAGAAGAAAGTGAGAAAAAAATAGAGGAAACCCTCAAATTGTTTAAAAAATCAAAAGAGCATGAAAAATATTTGGATTTAGGAACAGAGAATCAGATTTCACTCAAGATAGGAAAGCTTAAGGATTGGCCTAGCTTGAGAGAAAGTATTCTAGACAATGGCATAACTTTATATGGCAAATATGAAAAGCTGCCAGAAAACCTAAAGCATTTCATTTCATTTGCTATTTCAATGAAGAAGCTGCACCAAAAGACAAGGCTGAGGGTATGGAGAAGGCTTTATGGATATAAGCAAAAAGTAGGCAGCAAGATATACATAAAAAAGGGTGCAGTAGAAGCACTTGGCGGGAGAAGATTAGGGGATGGAATGCTTGCTATACCAAAAAACAGGGAGAATGATATGATTGGTTTCCTCAATAAGCTCAATGTAAATTATACAAAACAGGATGTTTACTTTAATGAGGCAGGTTAATTAAACAGCACTTTAAGAATCTTGCAGATATGTTAAGTTGCCTTAATTTTTTTCTTTTATTCTGCTTCGCACTTAATAAAGAGTGCCCTGCGTCATACTGTGCCTATGCTTCACTTCGGTATTTTTCTTGCCTAAAAGTTGTTAAAACAGGTTTTTCCTTAAAAACCTTTAAGCATAACCAGTTGATAGTGATTTTTTTTATTTTGATTTTCTCGTCGAGAAATTATTTATTTTCCCACCAGCTTAGAATTAGTAATGGTTTTGGTTTTTATTGTTATAACAGACAGGATTCTTGAGAAAACTCATTAGCTTTTACACATAGCTTTTATTTCATCAATCTTTTTAGTTATTACATTATATTTTATTAAATCAAATCTCTGATTGGTAATAAGCTTTTTAGGTAAGGAATAAAAATAATTTTTATCTGAAATTCTTCTGCACTTATCAAAAAAAGGCTTAATATTATTGCATTTATTCAGATATTTCTTGAATTCCTCAATTGAATAATTTTTATTTAGCCATAATAGAATAAAATCAAAATCATCCCTTACCCTATTTGGGATTGCTTTCAATGTAAGCAGATAATTAAAGGGACAAATGGGAATCTCAATTGTGTTTTTGCAATAAATTCCATTAATCCTTGCTTTGCATATATTCTCAAATAATTCACTGGGAACAGGTATTTTTGTATTAGTTGTCCTGTCAAGCATATTACTGATTGTATTTATGTGAACCTGTATACCTGTTTTTCTATGTTTAGCCTGAACACCATAAAATACTTTTTTTGTATCCCAATCCTTATTAAATGCCTTTATAACAGGCATTGTTGTTAATGGCTTTGTTATGAGGTCAACATCAGCAGTAAACCTAATATTGCCGCTGTAAGCTGTAACTGCCCACCCGCCTATAACAAAGTGGCTTATCTTGCTGAGTATATTATTACATAAATCATCTGTTAGCTCTAAGGACTGTTTTTCAGTTTCCTCATAGTTCATCTATATTCACCACATCAATATTAAGATTAATTCTCCATTTCTTTGCTATCTTTTTATATTTTTCTGGAACCTTTTTTATTTGTTTTGGGAATATGGAGAATTTCCTGTTATCATTTTTGGTTAGATTATACAATTCTTCTACTAATTCCTTTTTGTTTAGTATTTCCAATAATGCCCCTAAATACCTTCTTTGGAATGAGTTCAGGTTTCTTATTACTTTCCTGAAATCAATTTTTTCTTTTTTTACTATAGCTAATATTGACTCAGCAGATTTATAGCTTTTTATGTTCTCAACAAGATACTCTTCAATTGTTTTGGCTGCTGGCTTTTTGGCTATAGTAATTTGTTGTTTCCCCTCTTTACTATACATCCTATGAAAAGCAGCACTGGGTTTTGCAGATGTTGTTCCAAAAATAGCTGCAGAGCCAGTTGAAGAAAGGAAACCATGGGGTTCTTGTTGCTTATTTGTTGGAATTGTAATATCTGCATATGGAATGTCTTTTAATTCCAGGACTATTTTATATCTTTTTACTCTTTTATCATTTTTGGATCTTTCAACATTGATTATATTTAGTCTTTCCAACTCATTTAATGTCTTGTAAATCATCTCATTCCTGTTATAGCTGAATATCTCTTTTGCCTGTTTAAAGCTGAAGCTGTTATTAAGGCCTATCTTTAGCCTTAATTCCCTATACCTTTCCCATAGCCATCTTGGAATCCACATATTTGAACTATTTATTCAAATAAATATATAAATCTTTCGGTTATTTGAGCTATTCATTCAAATAAATAGTATGGATTAGCTATTATTTAGCATGGTAAAAATAAAGAGTTTATTAGTCTTATTTTTTAACGCTGTAAATTAATTAAATAACACTTTAAGAATCTTGCAGATATGTTAAGTTGCCTTAATTTTTTTTCTAATTGATTGCCTTATTTTCCGGAATTCATTCGCTAATTCTAAAAAAACCAATGAAAAAACCAGGCAAAGCATAAAAAAGCCCTGTGTTTGTATAAACTAATTACAAAAACATTATTCATTAAGATAACAATGCCAATCAAACAATAAGCTTTAATGGCTCAAACCTCCAAATCAGGGGCGAAGCAGAAGCGATAAAATGAATGAGAAAGAGATTGAAAAATTGATAGAAAAAGGAGAAAATCAGAAAGTAGAGTTTAAATCAAAGATAGATGATGGCTTAGGCAAATCTATCTGCTCCTTTGCTAACACAAATGATGGAATTGTTTTAGTTGGGATAAGTGATAGCGGGGAAATTATTGGTATTGATAAAAAACATGAAAGGGAAATTGCCAATATTGCACATACCTGCAAGCCATCTGTTTATCCTAAAATTGAAGCTGTTGAAACTGAAGGCAAGAATATTTTTATTGCAGAAATTAAAAAGTTAGATAGTTTGCATTCTTTCAGGAATATTGCTTATAAAAGAATTGCATCTCATGATAAGCCCTTATCACCAGAAGAAGTTATTGAGTTTGCTAAAGACACTGGAAAAATAAAATGGGGTGAGCAGGTTTGTGAATATGCAGGTTTAGAAGACATTGACGAAGAGAAAGTTAAATGCTATCTTAAGCAAAGAGAAAAGGCAAGAAATATCTCCAGAGAAACAAAAATCTCAACTAATAAGTTGCTGCAGAACATCAAAGCATTGCATAACAACAAACCAACAAATGCTGGAATCTTATTTTTTGGAAAGTTTCCTCAAAAATTCCTGCCTAATGCAGGGTTAAGAGTTGTCAGATTTAAAGGCACAAAAGTGATTCATCCAACATTAGATACTGCTAATTGTGAGGGAACAATTTGGGAGATGATAAGTACTGCTGAGGATTTTATAAGAAAAAACATAAGGCTTTTAGGGACAAGAACAGAAAGGAGTTTTAGGAGAGAAGATAAGTTTGAGTATCCGATAAGGGCATTACGAGAAGCAATAATCAATGCCCTGATACATAGAAATTATTTTGAAACCGGCGATGTAAGGATATTTATATTTGACAATAGGGTAGAAATCATTAATCCAGGAACCTTTCCAAAAGGGGTTACCCCAAAAAACCCAAGGCACAAGCCAGTTAATGAAATTCTCTGCCAGTTGATTTATGATGTTGGCTTTATTGAGAAGTATGGCTCTGGAATTTATATGATGAGAGATTTGTGTAAAAAATGGGGCAATAAAGAGCCTTATTACAGATTGCACCCCGTTGAAACTAAAATTATCTTTGAATCAAAGATTAAAGAGCCGACGTTTATTGATATTGAAAAAGATATTTTAGAGAGATTAAATAGGAGGCAGATTAAAGCAATAGATTATCTTAAACATAAGGGCAGGATTACAACTGAAGAATATGTTAAGTTAGTTAAAATTTCTTTGAGGACTGCTAAAAGAGATTTACTTGATTTAAAAAAGAAAAAAATTATTAGATTCATTGGCTCAGCCAAAAGAGGATATTATTGCTTTGATGATACTGTAAATGATACTGTAAATGGCACTGTAAATGGCACTGTAAATGGCACTGTAAAAAGGAGGAGCAAATAATGCATAGAAAAGTAAATTCTATCTCAAAGAGAATATCTTTAATGGAATTAAACCAGCTTGTAAAAGAAAATATTTTGGTAAGAAAAGGTAAAGGGAGGTTGGTATATCATGTTTTTAGGTAACCAATTAGGCAATAAAGAGCCTTATTACAGATTACATCCTGTTGAAACTAAAATTATCTTTGAATCGAAGATTAAAGAGCCGGCCTTTATTGAGATTGATGAGAACATAGTTAGTAAATTGAATGAAAGGCAGAAAAAAATTATTCCCAATAAGAATTTGATAAACAAAAAATTGGCACTTTATAATACAGAATTTGACTTTAAAGAATTTAGAGAGAAGATTGAGATGATGAGAAACCTATGGCAGATAGATCTTAAAAATCTAATGATTGGCGAATTGCCAGAATTTGATAAAATTAAAAAAGAGATATCTCAAAAGTTTAAAGACTTATAACTTTTATATACAGGGACTTTGATGTGATTTAATTAAAACTTTTTTATTTTTCTAATTTCTTTTTCTTTTAAAAATCTAATTTATTCCCTAAAAATTAGCAACATTTATAAATAATTTAAGATAATAAAAATAAAATGATAAACAAAACCAAGAAAGAGAAACTAGACAGGATTTATGAAAAAGGAATAGACCCTTACCCAAGCGTGTTTAAGGTTGATTCAGACAGCAGGGAAATCAAAACCAAATTCAAAAATATTTCTAAAGGAGAGCATACTAAAAAGAAAGTTTCTATTGCTGGCAGGATAATGCAGAACAGGCCAATGGGAAAAGCCTGCTTCATGAACCTATCAGATAAACAAGGAAAAATACAATTATATTTCAGGCAGGATGATATTGGAAAACAAGAATACAAGAAATTAAAATTATTGGACATTGGCGATATAATAGGAATCAAGGGAACTGTTTTCATGACAAAAACAGGAGAAATAACTATCCATGTTGATTCATTCCAATTACTGACAAAAAGCCTAGCACAGCTGCCAGAAAAATGGCACGGCCTCAAAGATCAGGAAATAAGATACAGAAAGAGGTATATTGACTTAATCTCAAACAGAAAGATTTTTGACTTCTTCATCATAAGAGCAAAATTCATAACTAATTTAAGGAAATTTCTTGAGGAAAACAAGTTTTTAGAGGTTGAAACTCCTGTTCTTGAATTAGTTCCAGGTGGTGCTGATGCTAGGCCATTCATAACACATCATAATACTCTTGATATGGATATGTATCTGAGAATCTCATTAGAGCTTCATCTGAAAAGGCTTATTGTTGGTGGCTATGAAAGGGTTTATGAAATTGGAAAGGTGTTTAGGAATGAGGGCTTATCTACTCAGCATCTGCAGGAATTCACCATGCTTGAGTTTTATGCTGCTTACATGGATTATAATGAGCTAATGGATTTCACTGAAAGGTTTTTACAGACAGTAATAAAGCAAACATTCAACACCCTTAAAATCAACTACAACAACAAAACGATTGATTTAGGCAAGAAATGGAAAAAAATAGATTACACAAAAATAATGAAGGAAGAAACAGGCCTTGATTTAAATAAAGAGGATACTAAGGAAAAACTTATAGCTGCTATAAGAAAAAAGGGCCTTAAAATAGATATTGACGAGAATCTTGGCCGTGGCCGTATAATAGACCAGTTATATAAGCAGTATATAAGGCCAAAGCTTATACAGCCATGCTTTTTAATAGATCATCCAATTGATATTTCTCCTCTTGCAAAAAAGCACAAAGACAATCCTAAACTTACACAAAGATTTCAGGCACTGGTTGCAGGCTCAGAGATTGTAAATGCATTCACAGAGTTAAATGACCCAATTGACCAGAAAGAAAGATTTGAAGAGCAGATGAAACTAAGGGCAGCAGGAGATGAAGAGGCCCAGATGATGGACCAGGACTTTATTGAAGCCCTGGAAATAGGAATGCCTCCAACAGCTGGCTTTGGCTTGGGCATTGACAGACTGCTGGCCATACTGACAAACCAGCCAACTGTAAGGGATGTTGTTTTATTCCCAATGATGAAGCCAGAAGAAGAAAAATAAAAATTATTTCTCTTTGAGTTTTGCATGTGCAGCTGCAAGCCTTGCAATTGGAATTCTATAGGGTGAGCAGCTTACATAATTCATTTTTGCCTTATGGCAGAATTCAACAGAGCTTGGCTCACCGCCGTGCTCTCCGCAGATTCCAATCTTAAGGTCTTTTCTTGCTTTGCGGCCTTTTTCAACACCCATCTTAACAAGGCTTCCAACACCTTCTTTATCAAGAACCTGGAATGGGTCTTTCTCAAGGATTCCCTTTTCAATATATTCAGGAACAAACTTTCCAACATCATCCCTGCTAAAGCCAAATGTCATTTGTGTTAAGTCATTTGTTCCAAAAGAGAAAAACTCTGCTTCATGAGCAATCTGGTCAGCTATTATGCATGCCCTAGGTATCTCTATCATTGTGCCTATCTTGTAATCCAGCTCAACACCATAATCTTTAATTATCTCATCAGCCTTGTTTTTTGCGAGCTTTTTTAATATTGTGAATTCTTTTAATGCTCCAACCAATGGAATCATCACCTCAGGCATTACTTTTATGCCCTGCTTTACAAGCTCGCAGCTAGCTTCAAATATTGCCTTAACCTGCATCTCTGCTATCTCTGGATAGGTAATAGCTAATCTGCATCCGCGATGACCAAGCATTGGATTCATCTCATGCAGTGCTGTTATTTTTTCTTCTATTTTCTCCTCTGTAACACCCATTTCATGGGCAAGATATTTTATATCATCCTTTGCCTGCGGCAAAAATTCATGCAATGGAGGATCTAATAATCTTATTGTAACTGGAAGACCTTTCATTGCCTTGAATATTCCAATAAAATCTGATTTCTGCATTGGCAAAAGCTTGTCAAGTGCTTTTTTCCTTCCTACAATATCCTCTGCTAAAATCATTTCCCTGACAGCTTTTATCCTGTCCTCCTGGAAGAACATGTGCTCTGTCCTGCAAAGTCCTATACCTTCTGCACCAAACTCAACAGATATTTTGGCATCATGAGGAGTGTCAGCATTTGTTCTTACACCCAATGTTCTGTATGAGTCAGCCCATTGCATCAATGTTTTGAATTCTCCCTTTAGCTCAGGGTCTATTAACCTAACTTCTCCTAAAATTACTTCTCCTGTGTTCCCATTTAATGTTATTGTGTCATTTTCCTTAATAACGACATCACCAATCTTGAACTCTTTTGTTTTTTCATTTATTCTTATTTTTTCACATCCAGCAATACAACACTTTCCCATTCCCCTGGCTACAACAGCTGCATGAGAGGTCATTCCTCCTCGGGCAGTTAAAATTCCCTGTGCAGCAGCCATTCCCTCAATATCCTCTGGGCTTGTTTCATTTCTTACAAGAATTACTTTCTTTCCTTCTTCATTAAGGTCATGTGCTTTTTTTGCATCAAAAACAACAGAGCCAACAGCTGCTCCTGGTGAAGCTGGAAGCCCTTTTGCAATAACCTCAAGTTTTGCCTTTGGATCAATTGTCTTGTGCAAAAGCTGGTCAAGCTGGTTTGGCTCTACTCTCAAGACAGCATCTTGTTTTGTTATTAAGCCTTCATCAACCATATCAACAGCTACTTTTACAGCTGCATGGGCTGTTCTCTTTCCTGTTCTTGTCTGAAGCAGAAATAATTTTCCTTTCTCTATTGTAAACTCAATATCCTGCATATCTTTATAGTGTAATTCCAGTTTTTTATATACATCAACAAGCTGATTATAAACAGGGGGCATGTCTTTTTTTAGCTTCTCAATTTCTTTTGGTGTTCTTATTCCTGCAACAACATCCTCGCCCTGGGCATTCATAAGGTATTCACCAAAAAATCTTTTCTCTCCAGTGCTTGGATTCCTAGTAAATGCAACACCTGTTCCAGAATCATTTCCCATGTTTCCAAAGACCATTGACTGTATGTTAACAGCTGTTCCAAGATTATCCGGAATGTCATTTAGCTTGCGATATGCAATTGCCCTTTCATTGTTCCATGAGTCAAAAACAGCATTTATTGCCATATTCAATTGTATGTTTGGCTTTTCTGGAAAATCCTCATTTGTTACTTCTTTGACCTTTGCCTTGTAAAGCTCAACAATCTTTTGCAATGCTTTAATATTAAGCTCTGTATCAAGCTTAATCTTATTTTCTTCTTTTACCTCTTCTAATATTTTCTCAAAGTTTTCACTCGATATTCCAAGCACAACATTTCCAAACATCTGTATGAATCTTCTGTAAGAATCCAATACAAATCTCTCGTTTTTTGTGAGCTCTATAAGCCCCTGCACTGTATCTGGGTTTAATCCAAGATTGAGAATAGTATCCATCATACCAGGCATTGAAACAGCTGCTCCAGACCTTACAGAAACAAGCAAAGGATTTTTCTTGTTTCCAAATTTTTTTCCTGTTTTTTCCTCAAGCTTATTCATGTTAGCTTCTATCTCAACATCCAGTCCCTCTGGATATTCCTTATTGTTCTTAGAATATAAGTTGCAGACCTCTGTTGTGATTGTGAAGCCCTGTGGCACTGGTATTCCTATTTTTGTCATCTCGCTTAGGTTAGCGCCTTTTCCACCCAAAAGAGCTTTCATCTCTTTTCCGCCTTCACCAAAAAAATATACATATTTCTTTTTTTTCATTTCAACTACCCCTCATCTGAAAAGGTATTTGAATTGATTTATAAATTTAGTTAAACTAAAGTATATATATTAGAATTAAACTAACTTTTTCAACAATTCAACTATCTTTTTCCCGTCTGCCTTGCCTCTTAATTTGGCCATTGCCTGGCCCATCAAAGCATTGAATGGAGCGCCCTTGTTCTTTGCAATTATCTCTTTAAGAATTTTCTTTATTTCCTCATCGCTCATTAAAAGATATTTTTTATAGTCAATCTTTTTTCCATTTGCTTTCTCAACCAGAATCTCAAAAACAGCTTCTTTTGATATTTTTCCTTTATTAAGATGTTCAAGAATTTCTTCAATATGCCTGCTTGCATCAATCTCTTTATTATACCTTCTTTTTATTTCTTTTCCAGAGTTCATTAAAATATCTGCAATAAATAATGGCTTTATGTTCTTGTATTTATTTGCAAGGCTTATGAAGAAGTCAATTTTTCCTGATTTTGTTATTAGGTCTGCCAGATCCTTGTTTAAGTTGAAATCTTTTTCAAGCTTTTCTGATTTGTCTGTTATCAGCTCTGGAATCTTTATTTTGCTTATATCCGGCCTTATAGTCTTAATATCAGTCTCAGGATACATCCTTGCAGAGCCGGGCATTGGCCTCATAAAGCTCGTTGTCAAGTCTTTATTTGCTTTTCTAACTTCTTTTTTTAGCTCCTGCC
Organism: Nanobdellota archaeon; assembly: GCA_018819345.1. GTDB lineage: Archaea > Nanobdellota > Nanobdellia > Woesearchaeales > CG1-02-33-12 > CG1-02-33-12. Next base: position 3,710 of record JAHJQG010000040.1, on the reverse strand, counting down.
CCTTTTCCAATAGTTCAAGATGCCTTCTTGCCTCATTCTCAATAATTTTTGGCATATTTCTTAAATCCTGAAAACCCTTTATTTCAACTCTTGATTTTCCTTTTATAGAAAGATTAACATCCTGCCTTATTGTTCCTAAACCTCGTTTCACTTTGTTTGTTGATCTTAAAATCATTCCTAGCTTTTTTGCAGTTTCCATGCAGTGCTCTGGATCTTTTATATCTGGCGAAGTAGCAATCTCAATCAATGGAATTCCTAATCTTGAAAGATTATATGTATCTTCTTTTTTAGTTCTCTTGACAATCTTTGCAGCCTCTTCTTCTAAGCAAATGGTTTCAATTTTAACTTTGCCTTTTGATGTTTCAATAAAGCCATCTGTTGCAATTAAAGCTGTCCTTTGAAAGCCGGAAGTGTTTGATCCGTCAACAACTGTTTTTCTCATAAAACAAATTTTGTCAACAATCTTTGCATTAAGCATTAAAGCTATTTGCAAACTAATTTCCAATGCTTGTTTATTTACATCATGCGGCGGCTCTTCATCCAGTTCAACAAGGCATGTTGTATCAGAATAAGCCTGATAAATAAACTGTTTTTCCTTTTTTACTTCATGCAATGCAGCAGCATCAACCTCGCCGCTCTCGCCAGCACTTGCTCTTAATCTTCTTTTTATAATAATATCTGGCTTGTCATCCCTAATTAAAGAAGGACAATTACAAAATAATTTTTTTGTGTCAAGCTGCTGATGTATCTCAATTCCGCATTTGAAATTAAGCTTTTTATAGTCTAACTGCATAACTAAATAAAAACATAAGAACTTTATAAATCTTGCTGATTGTTTATTAAGAAATACTTTATTTTTACCATTGCTCTTTTAATATCTTCTTCATTATTACCCTCGCCTCTTATAATGAGGTCTGCTATATCTCTTGAAGGAAGTATATATTTTTCATAACCTGGCAGAACTGTTTTTTCCCACTGTTTTACAACAGATTCACGTGTTCTTCCCCTTTCATTTGTATCTCTTTCAAGCCTCCTATCACGGCATTTATTTATGTCAGTTTCAATAAAGATTTTACAATCCACTAAATCATAAATTTTCTCGTTATATAATGTAAGAATTCCTTCAACAATAATCAAATCTGAAGGAGATTTTGTCTCTGTCTCTTCCTTTCTGGTATGATTATCAAAACAGTAAAGGGGCATTTCAATTTCTTTGTTTTGTGACAGTGCTCGAATCTGATTATACATCAAAAGCCAGTCAAATGCATTTGGATGGTCATAGTTTATTTCTGGCCTTTTTTCAGGTGGAATATGTTTCTGGTCATTGTAGTAATTATCCATCTTAATAGTTAAGCCAGTAAAATTAGCACTAAGATATCTGTTCATATCTTCTATTCTTTCTGCTATTTTTTTGGCTATTGTTGTTTTACCAGAACAGCTTGCTCCAGCAAGTGCAACTAACATTAGTTCTTTCATGAAAATTACCTTTTCCAGATAACAACCCCTTTTTTCCTCACCTCTCTTATTCTATGCAATGGGATATATGACTCTTTATCTTTTTTATCCAAGACAATAAAACCCCTTTTAATTGTTTTTATCTCACTATATTTAAGATTTTCCTTTTTATTGCTTATCCTGTCAAAATAAGCTATAGAATAATCTTCTGGCTTTTCGTTCTTGTCCCACTTTATCTTGTTCAATAAATCAAGAATATACTGCATCTTTCAGCTAAGAAAAGTTTTATCTTCAACTCTTTCAGAGATTTCTCCCCTAAGATTTTTTGTGATTAGTTGTTTAACTTCCTCTTTCTTGTAGTTGCTTAAAAGCCATGCCAGCTTTATGAAAGTTGTTTCAGCTGTCATATCACTTAGATGGCCCAAAACTCCAATTTCCTGCAATTCTCTCATTGGAGTGTAAACATTCATCTGCAATCTGCCATAAATTGTTTGAGATGACATGACTGCAACAAGGCCTTTTTTTATCATATCACTTAATGCATTGAAGATTTTTTTGTTTTCCTTTGTGTACTCATCTATTTCCTCGTTAGGCAGATGGCCGAGGCCAGTGCCCTCAATAACCAATCCATCAAAATCTTTGTAAGCCAAAAACTCCTCAGCAAACATGTTTGTATGTGTTTTTATTAAGCCAACCCTTGTTTTTTCATTAAATAGTTTCAAGTTTAATTTTTTATTCTTATTTTTCTTATCATAATCCTTTTTCATGAAGGAAATATTTTTCTCATTAAAATTAACTCTTGCAATTGGGGTTGTGTTTATTGGCCTAAAAGCATCTCTTCTGCTTGTATGCATTTTTCTTGTTTTTAAAGCGGGCAGGATTAAGCATGATTCATCATTAAGGTTTTCATGCATGCATATAGCAACATCTGCAAAATCAGAATTAGCAATAAAATAACAAGCAGATACAAGGTTTAAGCCAGCATCAGTTGAGCCCCTGTCAGAGCTTCTCTGCGAGCCAACCAATATAACAGGAACAGGTAAATCCTCTAAAATAAATGATAATGCAGCAGAGGTATAATGCATTGTGTCTGTTCCATGGGTTATTATTATTCCATTAACACCTTTTTTAACCTCTTTTTCAATTTCCTTGGCCATAAGATTATAATGCACAAACCTCATCATCTCAGACTGCATGCTTGCTATCTTTCTTGACTTTATGTTTGCAATTTTCTTTAACTCAGGAAACATGTCAATAATCTCGCTTGGAGAGAATTTTGCACTAACAGCTCCTGTTTTGTAATCCACTTTTGATGCTATTGTTCCGCCTGTGTGAAGTATTGAGATAGTTGGTAACTTTTTGTTTAATTTTACCTCTGCTGTTTTTTCCTTTTTCCTTTCAAAAGTTTTAACAAGTTTTATTGCCTTGATATTCTTTTTATCAATTCCAATATTATATCCACTTTCCAGCTTAAGAATAACAATATCCTTTTCAGTCTCAGGAACAGGCATAAGAATTCCATTTAACTTCTTATCTTTTGTCTCAACAACAACAGTATCTCTGGTTTTAGCTTGCATAAAAAGAAATTAGGATATTTATTATATAAATGTTTTTATTATTTATTAAGATTCAACATCTTTTATGAATCTATCAATGATTTTCTTTGCGTCTTCTATTGTGTTATATAGAGAGGTTTTTATTCCTGGTGCTCCTGCTATCATTGCTGAGACCCTTTTTAGTTCTTTTGGCCTGTAGATGCACAAAATCCTTTTTTTCTTTTCAACTGCTGTTCTTACCTCATATCCAACTCCGTGGGATGGCCTTGTAACCTCTGTAATAAAAACATCACACTCATCAATCCAGTTAACATCCCTGTTGTGTATGTATTTGTCTGTAAGATTTATCTCGCCATCCTTGGATATATTATCTTTTCCTACATGCTCTGTTAGGACCTCGCCATGTTTTTTAAGGTGCTCAATAATCTGCTTGTAAATCTCAATGTCATGTCTTCCCCCTCTTATCGCACCTGCAAAGTATATTTTCATGCTTTCTTAATTAAGCTAGATAAATATAAATCTTTCCATTAAAGGATTTGGTTATAGAATTTCTTGGTGAATACTTAATATAGCTCGTTCTTTATTTCCTCGAGAAGAAGGTCAAACCTTACATAGCCTGATTTTTCATTCAGGTGGCCGCCATTTCTTATTACAGTCAAATTTGTATTCAGGTTTTTTGCAAGCTCTCTTGCTTTTTCC
>JAHJQG010000039.1 GCA_018819345.1 Nanobdellota archaeon | reverse complement strand
AGCAAACTATGTAAAAAATTACCAAAAGATATTTAAAGATAAAAGAATAAAACAATAAAAAATGCTTTTTTGAGGTGAAAGAATGGAAATAAAACACATTTTGGCAGTACTTGTTGTGATTATGCTTAGCGGATGTGCTGCAGAAGTTGAAGAGCAACCAGACGAAACTGTTACTCCAGATGTAACACCACCAGTAGAAGAACAGCCACCAGTAGAACCTGAAGGTCCGGTGGAAGGAGAAGTAGAAGAACCTGAAGTTGTTGGTGGAGCAGCAGATGTCCAAGTTCTTAGAGGGGGATTTGATCCTGAGGAACTGACAGTAAGTGCTGGTACAGTTGTTACATGGAAAAACATGGATGACAGAGTACATATAGTTGTTTTAGTGGGAGGAGAAAGAAGCCCAACCTTAGCAGAAGGAGATATCTTTGAATATGAATTTGAGGAAGCAGGAACATTCCAAGTTATGGACGCAGTATTTGGATTTAAAGGCACAGTAATAGTAGAATAAATTTTTTTATTTTTTTAACTTTTTTTAAATTTAAGGTTTCCTAAAATAATTTTATATAAACTCATTTAATCCTTTTTGCTTATTTTTGCTAACTTGTTTAAGCTCTACAACCTCTTCTTTTACATCTTTATCAGAAAATAAAGGATAACCATATTCGCCGTCAAAGCCTGGCTGGATCTTTATTTTTCCATTGCGAATGTTAATTATTGCCTCTGCAATCTTTTCATTGGTTATTTTCTTTAGTTCATCTAATGACAGATTAAGCAGGATATCTATTTCAGGCCTTGATTCATTAACTAAATTGTAGTAAGCTTTCCATATCTTTTGAGATGCAACACCAGAATTCAGAAGCTTTGATAATATTTCAGATAATGGAATTAATTTTTTGAATGGAACAGCGTCTTTTGGCTTGAAGCCAGCTGGCCTGTCAGCAAGTTCTTCAACCCTGTGCAAAACCCCTATGGTTAGCTTTCTTCCACATACAGGACAGATGTCTTTATTTTTTAGAGATTCATTTGGGCTCATGCAGACATTACAGTTTCTATGCCCATCAAAGTGATATTTTCCATAGCTAGGATCAACCTCTATTGTTTCAACTAAGCCTTGTTTTGTTCTTATTGCATTCAATAGTAAATCATAACTTAACTCTTTTAAGTCAAATATATTGCACTCGCGGCCAATGCGCCATGGCCAGAATGAATGCAAATCAGAGTTGCTTACTAATGTATATTTATCTAACATACTTAAACGCCAGTTCATTGCTGGGTCTGAGCTAAGTCCTGTTTCCAAGGCATGGATATGTTTTGTCTGGTCTTTAAAGCATTGCTCAACACTGTCAAAACCAGAGTTTGAGCCAAACAAGCTAAACCATGGAGTCCATACATGCGCTGGAATTATTTCTATATCCTTATCAATCTCTTTCATCATCTCAACAAACTCAGGGCATTTTATTCCGAAGATTGGCCTGCCGTCATAATCAACTCTTCCAATTTTCTTTAGCTGCTCTGTTATCTGCTCAACAATATCAAAATTCTTTGCTAAAATAACATTATGGATTTTTCTTCCTTTTCCATCCTGTGTGTACATCAATGAGATTTCTGTCTGAAGGATAAAATTAAACCCAGTTTTTGTTTTTAGAATCCCTGTTCCATCCTCAATAAGCTCTGATTTAAGCTCTTTAATCCATATTGGATGAGTAAAGTCACCTGTTCCAAGAAGATTTAAACCCTTTATTCTTGCGTACTTTTCAAGATTCTGAATATTTAATTGTTTAGACGTGGCCCTACTATGTTTAGAATGGATGTGTAAGTCAGCAATTATCCTCATTTGCCATAATAAAACAGATTTATATAAAAAAGTTGCTATAAACATCATAGTGATAATAAAACAAGACCTTATGCAATTGCTGTTATGCTCTCTGAACGAAGTGAAGACCAAGAATTTTCTAAAAGAAAATTCGGAGGAGTTGCGAGGCGGTGCAAAATTATTTAAAAGACTTCCATCTTATTTATGTAATATGTCAAAGCTCTATGATTTATTGAACAATTATTATGGCTCAAAAGGAGCATGGGTAGAAGTAGAGGCAGTTTTCAAAGAACAAGGAATACAAATTGATATGAATGATATGTATAATCCATTCAAAAACCTTGTTATAGGCATTCTCTCACAAAATACAAGCGATAGAAATAGCACGCGAGCTTATATTGGTTTATCAAACCAATTCAAAATAACACCTACTGAACTAGCTAACGCACCAATTAATAAAATACGTGATTCAATTAAAGCAGGCGGATTATATAATATGAAAGCTAAACGAATCAAAAAGCTCGCACAAACTGTTTTGAAAAGATTTCATGGTGACCTATCTACAATAACCAAATTGCCAAAAAATAAAGCGAGAGAATCCCTGCTAAATCTAAAAGGAATTGGTGTGAAAACTGCTGATGTGTTTCTAGCTTATTGTATGAACCAAGATACATTACCGATAGATACAAATATTGAGCGCGTTGCTAAACGAATTGGGATAACTAAAAGTGGGGCAAAATATGAGGAAATACAAAAAGCACTCGCCAAAGTTATTCCACCCATGCGGCGTGTCAGAGGACATGAACTTTTAATCAGATTGGGAAGAGATTTTTGTAAAGCACAAAAACCGTTGTGTAACAAATGTCCTGTAATTTCTATATGCAGGAAACAGTTTTGACAGCGCCGCAGAGCAGTTGAGCATAACTATCAATTAAAAGAATCAAGGACAAAATTATTACTCAAGAATATATTCCCATCCAGGTTGCCATGCTTTTTTATGTCTCCAATCTTCAGCAATGGCTTGTTTCCAAGTTTTACCTTTTATTAAAACATCCAAAGCCAGTTGTGGTGCTTGATGTGCAACAATAGCAATATGTTTTCCATCATAATTCTTTTTTAAGAAATCAAGAAAATCTGCAATTCTTTTTTCAACATCCTTGTAACTTTCCCCATTTGGAAAAGGTTTATCAACATAATCAGCCATATTAGACTTAAATTCTTTTGCAGATTTTTGTGTAAAATCACCATAATCAGCTTCCCTTAATCTTTTATCCTGAATGATTTGATACTTATTACCAAAACTAAGACTGGCTGAATCAGCAGCTCTTTTCAAATCAGAACAAAAAACAATATCAAAATCTTTATCTATAACAAGTTTACCTAACTCTTTAGCCTGTTTGATTCCTAATTCTGATAATTTGCCTGGAGACCATCCAGTAGCTAAATCCTGCTCATTGTCTATTGTTGTTCCATGAACAAAATATGTTATTTTCACAACCATATTATTGTATAGAAATAAAAGAGTATTTAATAGCTTTGCTCTTTTAGTATTTAGGACTCATTCTCGATTGAATATAACATATCGGCGGGCCGTGTTATATTCGTCGGAGCATAGCGGAAGACCGAGCCAAAGTGCAACGGTTTTTGCGAAGCAAAAATTGGCGAAGAGTTGCCGAGCCGAGCGATTTTTATTTAAGGACGCCATTATATCTTAAACAATTTTTCTGCATTTTTATGTCTTATATATTCTAAATCTGTTTTTGAAAACTCTGTAAAACTTTCTAAAAATTTAATATATTGTTCCTGTTTGTAAAGATCAAAATCTGAACCAAACAACAATTTTCTTGGGGTACCGCAGTAAGCGACTAATTCAAGAATTTCTTTTTTGAGATTATTATTATATTCTTTTTCAAACCGTCCTGGAAAAGATAAAGTACCACAAAAATCAGTAAAAACGTTTTTATTTTTATAAATTACTTCTGCGGTTTCCTTTATCCAACACGGGTTTCCAAGATGTGATATAAGAATTTTAAGTTTAGGAAACTTTACAGCAACATCATCAATGTAGATAGGATTAGTAAATCTGACCATAGCGTTTTTTAAATTCCAAGTATCCCCTGTATGGTAGATCACTGGGATATTGTATTTTATGCATAATTCATAAATCTTATTACATCTTGGATCGTTGGCAAAAAAATGTTCATAACCTAAATACAGTTTAACTCCAACAATTTGTTTTTTTGAAAGAATATTTTTTAACTCTTCAAATTCTCTATTAAATTTTCTATCATCCGTGATTCTTATTGAACTTGCCAAAAATAAGTTAGGATAGTTTCTTATATTTTTTAAAACTTCATTAATTTTTGGGACTTTCGTACCGCCTATATTTGGCCAATACATTATAACTGATTTATCGATTCTGTTCTTCTTCATACTAAGAAGAAGCTTTGTAATTTGTTTTTTTGTATAAGCATGAACGTGACAATCGATTAACATAATGGTTTAAAATTTACATCCATTTATATATTTATCTTTTGGGCGTCCTTCTTTGAGCGAGGCTCGGCAATTGAATATAACAAGTATTAGTTAAAGTTTTATTTTGGTTAATATCATAAAAATCCATAGAAAACTCCTACCAGCATCTAAAGATGCTGGTTTGACGGAGTTTTCTTTTGACAATGGATTTTTAGGATGCCAGAAATGCTCATCCTCATACTAAAGTAAGAGGTTTTCGCAAGCATTTCTGTGCATAAGAAATTTCTAATTTTTTGTGGGGAGGTATTATATTGTTCTTTAAACTACAGAAAAATAATCTCAGCATTGTTTGTTTTTGTGTCATAAACTGCTACTGTTATTTCATCAGAAAGTTCTGTTGCACATACACCGCTTATTGAGCCAGGATTTACATTGAGTGTTTTTCCTTTCTTTTTAATTGAGGCCTTATGATTATGCCCTGAGAAAACAGCATCATATTTTTGTGATTCAATAAGACCATTCAAGAGAATGTCAGACTGGCCATGATAGGCCACAATCTTTCTTCCATCTATTTCTTTTTCAAAGCATATATTATGAAATTCAATCCCCATTTCTTTTACTTTTTCCCATTTCAGGAAATTGAATTTATCTCCTTCATTATTTCCAAAAAGAGATATTATTTTGCATTTAAGCCCTTTAAAGAAAGGAGGCATAAAAGGAGAAACCCAATCGCCGCAGTGGATTACAAGGCCAACTTTCTTTTTATTAAACAATTCAACGGCCTTCAATAGGTTTCTTGCATTGTCATGTGTGTCAGAGATTATTCCAATTAACATATCACTTTAATTTAGAACTTAGTTTAAATAATTTCCTATTTGTAAATTTCATTAATTAATTCAATATACATTGCAGCAGACCAGGCCTGGGCCAGGCAGCCTTCAGATCTTAACTCTTTTGAGCTTGATAACTCAGAATGATGGCCGATTGCTCCCTGCCATAAAATCTCTTTTGTGCTTGCCTCCAGTATTTTGTCAATGTATTTTTTGTATCTTTTTTTATCTAATCTGTATAAAACAATTGCAGCAAGATTGTTTATCCAGAACCAGCTGTCGCCATTATGATAGCTTTCATTATTCTCTCCTGTGTGCTCTGGCCTAAACAACAAACTCTTTTTGTCTATTGTTGAAAGTCCGCCCCAGTTATTCCATAAATGCTTTAATATATTGTCAAAGCATATAATCCATTCTTTCTTTGCCAGAAGCTCAGGATAAATATAAGCAGCAATGAAAATGTTTGGCCTTATGGTAAAATCATCCAAGCCATCTGCAAGATATTTTTTGTTCCAGAATTTTTTTCTAACCTCTTTCTTTAAATCACTCTCAAGTTCCTGATAAATCCTGTTATTAGTAAGCTCATACATTAGCTTGTACATGCTTAGCTGCATTGCCTGAATCTCTATCCTAAAACCATCTCTTTGCAGGCTGTCCATCCATGTTTCCTTTGCATTATTAAAAACAAGATGCTCTCTTGTGTGGTATTTTATCATGAAATCAAGAGAATGCCCAATCCTTTCCTCTATTTTTTTAATCTCTTTTTTTGTCAAATTATTTTTAAGAATTTTTTTACTTTTTAAAATATAAATTAAGTCTTCTGCTCTTTTTGAGATCCAGCCAGCAGAGTCAGCACTTCTTAATAAAGAGTCTGGCTTTATTATCAGTTTTCCATCATGCAAAACAGATTTTAGATGCCTGAACAGGATATTTTTTGCTAAATTAAAATTTCCCTGCAATATTAAGGCTTTTAGTGAAACAGCCTCATCCCTTGTCCAGAACTGAAAAAACCATGGCAGACCAGCAAATATTCCTTTATCATTAACAACCAATGAATCAAGAGAGTTTAGTGCACATAGGTAAGCAATCAAACTATCTCCTTTAAGCTTGTTCTTTGTTTTCAAAAGAGATTCATAATAATCCCTCTGTTTTTTCTTCAGTCTTTCAATGTTCCTAAAAACATAGTCTGCCTCTTTCTTTGCCTTTTCCTTGTTCTTTGAAAAACTTAAAACAACCTTATCTGTTTTTAATGTTAGCGCTGAAAAAACATATCTTTCATAAGGCATTGAATTTCTTTTTTTATCAAATTCATAATGTATTTTTTCCCACTCTTCAACTTTCTTGAACATGCCCTCAAACTTAAGAACCGAGAATAAAGAATACTCTTCCTTGGCATCAGAGCTGTCTTCCCTTGCATCTGTTTTTTTAACAAACTTGACTATTATTTTATCACCTTCCTGCCAAATGCTGTAAAACCTGCCCCACTGCCTCTGGTCATAGCTCTCCCTTGCATCAAGGACTATCTCAATGGTGCTCGGCTTAGTTATCTCATAAACCAATGAATCATAATGATGAGGCATAAAAAATGTTTCAGTTACACTGCCACATTCCCTTTTAATCTCATAAAATTTATTGATTACTTTGCTTGCCTTAGTAGAATCAATTATATGCAGGCTTTCAATAACCTTATGCATCTTTTCATCAAAAAAGAAAAGCCCGTCATACCTGCTTTTATTTTTATTAGCAAGACAAAAATACCCTCCTTTCTTATTTGTAATTAGAAATCTATTATCTTTAGTTGATTTGCTTTCTATCTTGTGATTATTTAATGAATGAACTATCTTTACCATTTTTTAAGCAGAATAAAAATAAATTCTAGTATATATTTCTTGCCTTTTTCTATTCCTCTTCCCTGTAAAATTTTGCAGCATCCTCAGGGCTTACAGAATTTATTGTTGCATTTGTAGCCAGCTCAAAACCAGCCCATGTAGCAAGCCTTGGGCATATTTCAATATGAAAGTGTAAATCTTTTTCCTCAGGAGCATAGTGAAGGAAGAAATTATATGGAAGATTTATTTCCCTTAGCTTTAGCAGGATCTTTTTAAGCATTGAAGCCAGATCCAATAGCTTGTTTTCATCCATCTCTGTTATATTCCTTATATGCTCTTTTGGAAATACCCAGATTTCATAGTTGAATCTTGAGGCATATGGAGTAAAACTAACAAAAGAATTGTTCTCAAACACTCTTCTGTAACTGTTTTTCTCAATATTTAATATTTCGCAGTATGGACACTTTCCATAAGCTCTGGCTGCACTAATCTCATCCTCAACCAAAGCAGGAATCTTGTTATATGTCATTAGTTGTGTGTGTGAATGAACTAGTGAGGTTCCTGCTTCCATGCCTTCGTTCTTGAAAACAAGAACATATTTTGTGCCAGCTGTTTTTCTTAGTTCTCTTATCCTACTAGCATATACCTTTAAAACCTCTTTTATATGCCCTTCTTTTAAATCAGCTAACTGCTTATTATGATTAGGTGTTTCAACTATTATTTCATGTATGCCAAATGCATCAGAATATGTGAAATATTCATTTGCACACCTTATTTCAGGATTTCCTTTAAGATCTACAGCAGGGAACTTGTTTGGAAACCACCTTATAATCCACTTGTTGTTTTTTTCAATCCTGCCAGTCTCTTTTGGAGTAAGATTTTCATTGCCAGGACAGAAATAGCAAATTCCCTCTTTCTTTGACTTGGTTTTTTTAAACTCCCTTGGCCTTTTCTTTCTTTCTGAAGCTATAATAACCCATCTGTCCAAGATATAATCCTTTCTAAGCTCTATCTTAACCACCTTTTTTTACAGCAAGATTATGTGCCTCAATATAATTCTTAATCAAAACTTCCCAATCAGCTAGTGTAGCTAATCTTTGCGCTTCCATCTTGTTTTTTATTCTCTCCTGCTTTGATAAGCTGCTGAAATAATAAAGTGCATTAGCAAGCTCCTCAACAACCTCATCATCTTTTTTGCCTAATCTTTTCAGAACAAATATTCCTGGATTCTTAGTTTGCACAGATTTTTCATTAACATACCTTCCAAATCCAGCAAGGTCTGTTGTTACAGATGAAACACCAAGTGCAGCTGCTTCCAAAGGAGTGTAACCCCAGGGTTCATAATATGATGGAAACACGCCAAGATGTGAGCCCTGCATGCATTCATAATAGCCCAGGTCAAGCAGCCTGTCTGCTCCAGTTAGATAGATTGGATAAAAAACAACCTTCACCCTGTCTTCTTTTTTGTTTAATAAGCCAGCTTCATTAAGGGACTTGATAATAGAGTCATTCTGCTCATCATGCAAGTCATGCGTTGTTAGCTCTGGATTCCCTTTTTTCATTAGCTTCAAAACCTTTTTTTTGTTTTCATGCAGAAAATCCTCATCAAAAATATTTTTTTCTGTAATGCTCTTTTTTGAAACTATTGAATAGATTATCCTGTTTTTAATTTCACCCATATTGTCATCAATAGCATCCTTTATATCCTCAAAAAAAGTCTTGTTTTCCAACAATTCTGTTTTTATTGCCCTAATGTTTCCTGGAATCCAGAAAAAAGCCACAATGGTTTTGTTAGATTCCTCTTTTTTAAGTTTTTCATTTAATTTTGCCAGTGCCTTAATAAATATATCAATGCCCTTTGCCCTGAATTCATATCTTCCGCATAAGAAATAAAAAAGAGTATTATCAAGATCAAATGAATAATATGGAAAAAAATAATACATCAAAAATTCCTTTATTCTTTCCCTATATAACCTATGTTTTATGGATGCCTCCTCAAATGTTGGAAACTTCTTAAGGTCAAGGCCATTTGGCAAAAGAACATCTGGCTTTTTTCCAAGAATATGCTCTGCTTCTATGGCTGTAATCTCGCTTACAGTTGTAAACACATCTGCATTTAATGCGCTTTGCTTTTCTATAAGATATTTTGCCTGTATTCCATACTCATAAGCCTTTTCCACTGGATTTATCTTGTCAAATGTTTCATAAAGCTCTTCATTTGCAAAAGACATTGTCCTGCCAAGAATTGTTGCATGCGTTGTAAAAACAGTTGAAACCTTGATGTTATTCTGCTTTAGATAAAGCAGGCCAGCTCCAGTTAACCATTCATGAAAATGCGCAACAATCTTTTTATCTTTGAAAACATTTTTTATTTCTTCAAGAAGTTTTCCAACAGCATATGACCAAATAACAGGCTCATCAAAATCAAAGTATTGCGTGTTAAGTGAATCTATCTTGAAATTCTGCCACAAACCTGTTTTTATTTCATCTTTTTTAGATATAAACCCGCTAAAATCAACAAGAATTGTATTGGGTTCGCCCTTGATAAGCCAGCTTCCATAATGGCACTTTATGCCTTGTTTTTGTAGTTTTTCAAATACCTTAGCCAGTTTATCTGGAGGAACTTTTTCCTGGAATTCCCCAGCCACTTTTTCTGGAAAAAAAGGACCTATTGTAAAATAATTTTCCTTATAATATTCTATTATTTCAGCAGTCTTTGATTTAACAACAGTATAGATGCCTCCAACTTTATTGCAAACCTCCCATGAGATCTCAAATAAATAATCTGCTTCTGCTTTCATCTTAATCAACAAATATTAGCTCATCTGGCCATTCTTCTTTTATCTTGCCATGAGACATGTTAACCAAAAACATATAGTTATGCATGGTTCTTAATGGAATATTAAGGGTTATTGCCTCTGTTTTAACAACAGCATCTTCACCAAAAAATCTCTTGAATTTTGGAATTAGCTCTGCATTAAATATCTCAATAATATCAGACTCAAGCCTTGATTCAATTATCATGGCAATTATAGAGTGGCCATCTACATCACCAAGATAAGATTCAGCTATATGTTTTAGCTCGATTTTAGTTGGTTCTTCTTTTTTTATCATGTCCAGTATCTGCTTTCTTGTTATGCCCAACTTAAATGTAACTATGTAAAGCTGCCTTGCTGTGAACACGCCTGTTCCATGCGGTCCATTGTTAAGATATGTAAAATAATAAAGAAGCCCTTCTTTTTCCAGTTTTTTTCTTTTCCTGTTTACTGTTTTTACAGGAACACCAGTGTTTTTGCTTATCTGGTTGTCAGAAATTCTTGGATTTTTTATAAGTTCTTTAACTATAATTTCCTCTTGTTTATCAATTTCCCTCACTTTATCCCCCAAGAACTGTTTTTATGTCATATATTAAGCAAGACTAATATAAATATGTTTTGTTCTATCTCTTTAAGGGTAAATTTATCAATAAATTACTATTTCTGTTACTATACAGTAATCGAAAAGTTATTTATACAATGTCTCTTTAATTAAATTTAGGTAGATGAAGCTATAAAAGGAGGTTTTGATGAAGATTTTGATGTTTGGCTGGGAGTTTCCACCATTTAATACAGGCGGCTTAGGGACTGCCTGTTATGGACTTACAAAAGCCCTAAGCAAACAGGGTGTTAATATAACATTTGTAATCCCAACAGCACCAAAGCCAATTAAATCAGATTTTGTTAACCTTATAATTGCAAGTTGCACTGGTTTTCTTGATATAAAGAGAGTAAACTCTTTGTTAGTTCCATATATATCATCCAAGGGATATAATGATATGTACAGACAAAGAAGCATAAAATCAGACAAAAACTTTGGATTAGTATATGGGCAAAACCTTTTTGAGGAAGTAAACAGGTATGCCATAAAGGCAAGGGAAATAGCAATAAACGAATCCTTTGATTTAATACACTGCCATGATTGGATGACTTTTTTGGCAGGAATTGAGGCAAGAAAGGTTTCAGGAAAGCCCTTGATTGTGCATATCCATGCAACAGAGTTTGACCGAACAGGCGATAACCCAAATCCATATATTTATGATATTGAAAAAAGAGGCATGGAAGAGGCAGATTTTGTGATTTCTAACTCAAACTTTACAAAGAACAATGTCATAAGGCACCATGGGATAAATCCTGACAAAATATTTGTTGTTCATAATGCTGTTGAATTTACGAGCTTTCCTGACAGCGAAGAGTTTAAGATAAAAAGCCAGGATAAGATAGTTTTATTCCTTGGAAGGATAACACTGCAAAAAGGCCCTGATTATTTCCTTGATGCTGCTAAAAAAGTCCTTGAAAATGAAAAAAATGTCAAGTTTATTGTTGCAGGCTCTGGTGATATGGAAGTAAGCATGATAGAAAAGGCAGCAAAATTAGGAATAGCAAAACATGTCTTGTTTACAGGTTTTTTAAGGGGAGAAGATATTGACAGGGCATACAGAATGGCAGACTTGTATGTTATGCCATCTGTTTCAGAGCCATTTGGAATAACACCATTGGAAGCAATGAGAAACGGAACCCCTGTTATCATCTCAAAGCAGTCAGGTGTTTCAGAGGTTATAAAAAACTGCCTTAAGGTTGATTTTTGGGATATAGATGAAATAGCAAACAAAATAATAGCAGTACTTAAATATAATGCATT
>JAHJQG010000038.1 GCA_018819345.1 Nanobdellota archaeon | reverse complement strand
TTTATTATTTTATGCATAATAAGAATACTAAATTACTTTTCTATATAAATGTAGCGACTGTCTATGTTATACTGTGCTTACACTTGGGTATTTTTTCTTACGCAAAAAACATAAGAACATAATCTATAAATCAATTATTGTCCACATTTTTATAATAACATACTATTTTGTGGACAATAATAAGCTAGAATTCTTATTTCTTTTTTTGAATTTTATTATCTAAATATGAAGAAATGATTGCTGCAACTGTGAACAATACTGCAAATTCACAATACACTGAAGGAAACATAATCTTAAACGCAGGAAAAATAAGAAAAAGAACCAGTGCCGGAAGAAGTGTTATTAGAGCAACTGCAAAAATTATAGCATATGATTTTCTTTTTAACTGATTTTTCTCCTTGTTAAAGCTCTTCAATAAAAAATAACAAATAAGCACAATAAACCCAAAATAATAAAGCCCGTAAATATATGAAAATAATGAGTTAAACAAGTCTTTAATGACTATTACAAAAAAAGTTGTGCATGTGCTTTCAATAATAAACCCTGGTTTGAGGAAAGCCATTAAAGAGAAGATTACAGGCACCATATAAATGGTTATGTAATTACATTTTCTGTTGGTTAGCTTCATAATAAAATGCAGCCCAACTGCAGGAAGAAAAGAATAAGTAACAAAACCCATTTTAGCCCAAAAGAAAGGATAATTTGTTGTGCACAGCATAAATTCTGTGAACTGATAAAAACCTAAAATATATAGTAATAATGGGAAGAACCTGTTGATTAAAGATTTTCTGCAAAATACAAGAATTGCAGTAGCAACAACAAACTCAAGTATTGCTGTGGACAATGAAACAATCGGCGTAAAACACATGTTAAAAATGTTAATAACAACCTATATATAACTTTTTTGTTATCTTATTTTCTTCCTATTCCTTCTTACGTGTGCAACTAATCTATTATAGCTCCTGCTAACTGGAACAATTGTTACTTGTTTACTGCCAATTAATCTTCTAAGCTTGTTTGCTGCTTCACTTCCTCCCTTTTGCTTAAGTTCAGGAGCATTAAGACCAGCTATTCTTATTCTGTTAGTTCCTTGTATTTTTCTGGCAACTTCAAAAGTGTCTCCATCAATTACTCTTTTCACAGTTCTTCTAATAGTCATACAGGCACCACCCCGGCTAATTTATCCAAAACATTTACATTATCAACATAAACTTCGGCTTCCAAAACAGGGTCTTCTTTCAGTTCATCTATAACTGTTTTTAAACATTCATTAAAGGATTTTATCAATAATTTTACTTTTTCATCTTTTTTGTTCAAAATAAATAATTGTGTTCCTGATACTTCGCGGGATTTTTTTATTATATTCTCTTCTTCCAATTCTTTAATTATTTGATATAATTTAGGCTTTGAAATATTAATCTCTTCCAAAATATCGCTTACTGCGAAATCCAATTCTCCTAACTCAAGAATAAACTCTAAAACCTTGTTTCGTAAACTCTTTCCATAAATTTTACAAAAAGTTCCATATTCATTTTTTTTCATTTTAAATCACCTATTCTAATTCTAAAATCTTTTCAATTTCAGGTAAACATTTTGGATTAATGCTTATGTGCCAGCTTGATCCTTTTCTTGTTCGTTTTTTTAGCGTAATTAAGTAGGGCTTTATTTTCTTATATTCCTTATTGAATTCTCTAACCTCTTTTTTTGTGAGCCATTTTGTTCTTGATTTGATAAGTATTTTTTCTGGAAAATGCTTTCCTCCAATATATCTTTTATTAACCAAAAATGTCAAACAGGCCGTTAACGCTTTATTCATCTTAGTTCACTAAAATTAACTACAAGTTAACTATAATTAACTAGATTTTATAAATCTTTCTATTTTAATTTATAAATATATAAATAAGCAGATAATATTATGCCTAAGAATACCAAATTATTATAAAAAATGAAAATTTAATTGTGTTAATATCAAGGATCCCTTGTTATACGTTTTTTCTGCAAGAAAAAAAACAGTTGTTTTCAAGGGCGATTTTACAATAAAATAATTTCTTTTTGTAGATTTGTAGTTACAATCACTTTATTATCCTTTGAAATATAAAAATCAATTTCACTTCGTATTCCAAATTTATTTTTTAGATATACGCCTGGTTCTATTGTATATGCCAAATTTTTCCATAGTCTACATCTATTTTTTTGATAAATCCAATTTGGCTTAGGACCATGATCTTGAATAGTTCCTAAAGAATGACCTACCTCATGTAAAATATTTTTTTTATATCCTGTCTCAATAATTGTGTGGCATGCAACTGAATCCACATCTTTGCCTGTTGGAATTCTTTTTTTATCTTTTAATTGAGTTTTTATATAAGTTAAAGCATTATCTCTGGCTTTAACAACTATATCAAAGACTTCTTTAATTTCAGGAGATATTTTCTTGCCATAAAATGCAACCCATGTAATATCTGCAAAAGGAGCATTTTTTACTTTAAGTTTTGCCCATAAATCAATTAAAATTAGAGTATTGTGTTGTAATGTTTTTGATATTTTTTTAGGATAAAATTCAGGTGTAGCAGAATTATTATTAAAAGCAACTATTGGTGGGTCTTTATCAGTTTCTAAATTATATTTATTGAATTTGTCTAATATAAACTGTTGTATTTCATATTCAGAAATAGAATTATTCTTTTGAATATGCTTAAATGTTAAATCTTTTATTTTTATAAGCAATTTTGCTGCTTTTTTATGATATTCAATTTGTTGTTTTGTCCACATAATATTAATAAGTAACATTAACCTATTTAAATATTTGTAAAATCGTTCTTTCTGCTTTTTAGCCCTTGAAAATAATTGTGTATAACATCTATTAAGCGATTTATACTTTGTTTAATGGAAAGATTTATTAAAAAGTTGTTTTTCTAGTTTTATATGGCCCAGAAGAAAAAAATACCTGAATGCTGCAGGGGATGCGCCAAGTGGAAGCTTTTTGGCAAAAAATGCTGGGTGTATTGGGAAGGCAAGGAACATTGCACAATGCACTCTGAAAAAGAATAATTTTGATAAACTTTATAAAGAAAACCTTTCTCTTCTGTTTTGTGGGCCTATAGCCTAGTCTGGATAAGGCGACAGCCTTCTATTGAACAATGTTCAAAAGTAAGCTGTAGATCGAGGGTTCGAACAGCTTCTTGCTATAAAAGTAAGGGCTTTGAAAGTCCCCCTAGGCCCGCTATGCAGAGGTAGCCAAGCGGCTAAGGCGAGCGGCTGCAACCCGCTTATTCCAGGGTTCGAGTCCCTGCCTCTGCTTTTTTAATAAAAAAGGAGTTCTAATGACATTGAAAAAAATCCTTGTAAGGAAAGAGAAAAGAGAATTCATAGAAGACCTTAAAAAAGAGGTAAGAATAGCAAAGAAGAAAATATATTATGTTGAGGATTTGGAAAGGGATTTTCATACAAGCGAGGGAATAATCCCTAAAAGCGAGCTGAAGAAAAAAGACGGAAGCATAATAAAGACAAAACAAGGCAAGGAATTAATTATATTCTCACCAGGCTTTATTGATCACTACAAAAGAATCAAAAGAAAAGCGCAGATAGTTCTGTTAAAGGATATTGGATTAATAATCGCAGAAACAGGAATTAACAATAAAAGCATTGTTGTTGATGCTGGCTCTGGATCAGGAGCATTGTCATGCTTTCTTGCAAACTATGTTAAGAAAATATACACCTATGAAATAAGGGATGATTTTATTGATTTAGTTAATGAAAACATAAAAACACTGGAACTAAAAAACATAGAAATAAAGAAAAAAGACATTTATACTGGAATTGATGAAAAAAACATTGACTTAATAACCTTGGACTTGCCAGAGCCATGGAAAGTAATAAAGCATGCTGAAAAAGCATTGAAGATTGGCGGCTTTCTTGTTTCATATTCAACTTCTATTCCCCAGACAGCAGACTTTGCTAATGAAGTAAGAAAAAGCAATAAATTTCTATTCCTCAAAACATCTGAACTTATTGACCGAGAATGGAAAATTGATGGAAGAAGAATAAGGCCTAAATCAGATGGAATAGGCTTCTCAGGATTTATTACATTTGCAAGAAGAATAAAATAATTATTCTATTTTATCTTTTGTTACAACTTCACCAGGCAGTGTTCCAAGGCCTGGCCAGATCTTTCTTCCAGGATAAATCAATGTTCCAATGCCTGTGTTTACATTATCACCAATAAAAGAGCCAAGCTTTCTTCTCTTTGAGTCAATTTTTTCCCCATTAACAATAGTTATGTTATCCTTTGCATCGTGCCTGTAATCTGCGCTTATTGTGCCTGCGCCGATATTCACATTTTCACCAATCACAGAATGACCTATGTAGCAGTTATGCTTTGCCTTTACTTTATCCATTAAAACAGAATCAATAATCTCTGCTCTTGTCATTACTTCATCCATTATAATTGTATCTTTCCTTATAAATGCATTTGGACCAATCTCGCAATCATTTCCAATATATGCTGGACCCTCGATGTAAGTTCCTGATTTTATTAGTGTGTCCTTTCCAATAAAAACTATACCTTTTATTGTTACATTTGGCTCTATTTTTCCATTTATTTTTCTTTTTTTAATCCTGTTAATCATGAAAACATTTGCCTCAAGATAGTTCCATGGATATGTGATAGGAATCCAGTAATCAATTACTTTTTCACAATGAATTTTTTCTTTTTTTGCAAGCTCTTTAACAGCACAGGGTATTTCATATTCATTTCGTTTTGTTTTCTTGATATTATTTAAAATATCAAAAACCTTTCTGTCAAATACATATAAGCCAGTGTTAGCAAGATTGCTTTTAGGATTTTCTGATTTTTCTACAATCTCCTTAACAAAACCATTTTTTAAATAAACAATTCCAAATCTTTCAGGATCCTCAACCTCTTTTGCCAAAACACAATATTTATGCCTTAAACAGTTTTTTATATCTTCCCTTGAAAATAAATCATCTCCATTCATTAAAATAAACCTGCCTTTTACAAACTTTTCTGCCTGCATTAATGCATTCCCTGTTCCAAGCTGTTTTTTTTGCTCAACATATTTTATTTTAATTCCAGAATAAACTTTTTTGACCTTATTCATAATCATCTCTTTCTTATAACCTACAACAACAATAACCTCATCAACAAAGCCCTTTAGCTGCTCAAGATTATGCTCAAGAAGAGTCTTATCAACTATTTTTAGCAATGGCTTTGGCTTTGTAATAGTAAGTGGATAACACCTTATTCCCTTTCCTGCAGCCATTATTACAACTTGCATTTTAACCAGTTTGTTTTTTTATCTCATCAGCTATTTCTTTAGTATATTTTTTTATCTCTTTTTCATTAATCCCTTCAACCATTATTCTTGCAATGTTCTGTGTTCCTGAATACCTGACAATAACACGGCCATTATCTTTTAATTTTTTCTTTGCTTTATTAATCTTTTCCATTACCTTAGGCATTTTTTCAAAATCAATCCTTTTCTTAACATTAACATTAACCATAACCTGTGGAAATTTTGTTATGCACCTTGCAAGCTCTGATAATTTTTTTCCTGTTTTTTTCATAATCCTTAAGACCTGCAAGGCTGAAATTGTTCCATCACCTGTTGTTGTATAATCCAAAAATATAATATGGCCTGACTGCTCACCGCCAAGATTATAGTTATATTTCCTCATCTCCTCAACAACATACCTGTCGCCATTCATTACTCTTATAACTTTTCCATCTGCATCTTTAATAGCCTTATCAAGTCCAAGGTTGCTGTAATCTGTTACAACTATTGTATTGTCTTTTAGCTTTTTATCTCTTATCATGTCAAGAGCACAAAAGGCCATTATCTTGTCTCCATCAACTTCATTTGCATTCTCATCAACCATAATAACCCTATCAGCATCACCATCAAGTGCTATTCCAATGTCTGCATCATACTGTATAACAAATTTTTTCATCTGCTCTGGATAAAGCGCGCCGCATTTATCATTTATATTAAGGCCATTTGGACTATTGTTTATTGTAATAACCTGGGCTCCAAGCTCTTCAAATATTAATGGACTTACCTTATAGGCAGCACCATTTGCGCAGTCAAGAATTATTTTCAATCCTTTTAAGGATAAGTTGTCAATAGAATTTTTTGCAAATTCTATATACCTGCCCTGGGCATCATCTATCCTTTTTGCCCGTCCAACAAGGCTTCCTGTTATATGGTCAACATTCATATCTGAAAAAACAAGTTTTTCTATTTTTTCCTCAATCTCATCTGAAAGCTTAAATCCATCCTTGTCAAAGAATTTTATTCCATTGTCTTCTGCTGGATTATGGGATGCAGATATAACAATCCCGGCATCAGCACCAAATGATTTTGTAAGATGTGCTATTGCTGGTGTTGGCATTGGTCCAACTAACAGGACATCAACACCCATTGATAATATTCCGGATGTTAATGCATTTTCTATCATATAACATGATATCCTTGTATCCTTTCCAATAACTATCTTATGTCTCTTTTTTTTATTCATAAAAACAGCTGCAGCAGCCTTTCCAAGCTTTAAAGCTGTTTCTGCATTCATTGGGTAGATGTTTGCCTTGCCCCTTACTCCGTCTGTTCCAAAAAGTTTTTTCATTTTTTCACCTATTTTACTGTTACTGATTTTGCAAGATTCCTTGGCTTGTCAGGGTCGCAACCCCTTTTTACAGCAAGATAATATGCAAGGATTTGTATTGGAATAATTCCTAATATTGGCTCCATATTTTCAAGATAAGGAGTCTTTATAAAATAATCATATACATCACTGTTTTCAGAGTTAAACCCAATTATATACCCTCCCCTTGCTTTTATTTCCAGTGCATTATTTAAAATATCCTTTTTTGTTTCATCTGTTGAAATCACAATCACAGGAACACCTTTTTCAATTAATGCAAGTGTCCCGTGCTTTAGTTCACCGCCTGCCAGGCCTTCTGCATGGATATAAGATACCTCTTTTATCTTTAATGCACCTTCTAATGCAGTTGGAAAACCAAGGCTTCTTCCAATTAAAAATATATCTTTTTTATGTTTTAGCATATCAGCAAGATTTTCTAACTTATTAAGGTTTTTGGATATTATCTCATTAACATAACTGGCTGCTTTTTTTATTAATCCTATTCCTTTTTCAAATTCATTTATTGAAGCATAAGCTAATAATGACAATATTGCAAGCTGGGAGGTATAGCTTTTTGTTGAGAGAACACTTACCTCCTGGCCAGCATTCATCATTATAACCTCATCAGAGAGCTTTGTAAGGCTTGAGCCAGGAACATTAACTATGGAAATTATTCTTGAATGCTTTTCCTTTGCAACCCTGATAGCATCTAAGACATCAGCTGTTTCTCCTGACTGTGAAACAGCAATTACTAATGTGTTTTCTGTCAGGAAATGCCTGTAGTTTCTGAACTCTGATGCAAGAACAACATTAATATGCTTTTTGGCTATTTTTGAAAATAAATAAGATGCTGACAAGCATGCATGATAGCTTGTTCCGCAGGCAACAAAAAAAACGCCAAATGCCTTTTCAATCTGGTTTGCAATGTTCTTTATGAAATCCTGATCCTGCTCAATTGCGCGCATTATTGATTCTTCCTGCTCGCTTATTTCTTTTATTATATAATGCCTGAATTTGCCTTTTTTTGATTCTTTAAAATCCAGATTTATTGTTTCTTGCTCTTTTTTTATTTCTTTATTAGTCATGAAATTAATTATTTTTATTTTATTGTTTATTATTGTCATTTCATTGTCATCCAGGCTTATTACTTTATTTGTATGCTCTAAAAATGCAGGAATATCAGATGATATGAAAAATCCATCTTTGCTTATACCTAGAACCATTGGGCTCATTTTTCTTGCTGCAACAATATTTTCAGAATCCTTGTTTATTATAGCTATGGCAAAACTTCCCTCTAATTTTTTTAATGTATTTTTAACAGCATCTTCAAAATTATTATTTTTCATATTGTATTGAATTAAATTTGGTATAACCTCTGTATCTGTCTGGCTTATGAATTTGTAGCCATTTTTTATTAAGAATTTTTTTAATTCTGCGTAATTTTCTATTATTCCATTATGGATAACAGCAATTTTTTTATTGTTTGAAAGATGTGGATGTGCATTTGCTTCTGTAACACTGCCATGGGTTGCCCATCTTGTGTGGCCAATTGCAAAATGGCTCTTACTTGACAGCTTTTCCTTGAAATCCTCTATTCTTCCGACTCTTTTTATTATTTTAATATTAGAGTCTTCCTTAAAGGCCATTCCCCATGAATCATAGCCACGGTATTCCAGTTTTTTTAGGCCGTTAAACACAATTTCTGTTGCATTACCATTTCCCTTGTAAGCAAATATTCCGCACATATTAAATCATTAAGTGCCACTTATATAAAAGCATTACTAAAAATACTTTAATACCATTAAAAGAAGTTTTTTAATGGTTAACTTAGAATTATGTATATCTTTTATTAATTTTTTTAACCTTGTTTTCTAATGCTTTTTCAATATCAACATTCATTGTTTTTGCAAGAAGCAGGGCTGTAATTATAACATCAGCAAATTCTTCCTGGATATTTTCTTTATCATGATTTTCTAATTTTTGTTTTCTCTGTAAGGACTTATGAGCTAAAACCTCACTGCAAAGCTCACCTAATTCTTCAGTTAATTTTACAGTTTGTGCAAGAATTATTTTATCTTCATCAGTGTTATGATAGTATGTTCTAAGTCTTTTGTTTTCAATTTCTATGAATTTTAGTAAATCTTTAAGTTCCATAATAACATATAATTATTTAGTCTTAATAAATCTTATTGTTTGAGACCCAAACTCAATTAAGTTTAACATATGCGGTCGCTGTTATACGTTTTTTTCTGCAAGAAAAAATCGCCGAAGGCGACAGTATAACGCAGGGGTGTGCCAGTTACTTAAAAGAAATAATCTGAAACCCATATTTTTCAACTTCTTCTATAGGCCAAAATTTTACATCTTTGGTTTTGAGAACATAAGTTACTTGCTTTTCAAGAATTCTTCCGGTATAATTCTTTGTTTCTGGATTCCATTCTCTCAAAATTAAAGTATCTCTAGGATTACATTCAAAATCTGCTAGTCTTAACTCAAATTTTTTATCTCCATCAACAATTTTTTGAAAAAATTTTGGCCATACTTTCTTTTCTATTCTCATAATAAACTAATTTAATAGTTGAAGTTTATATAATTTGCTTTAGGCATGCCCCAAGTAATATTTTGGGTAACAATTATTAAATAAAATATTCAGTAAAATAAGGAAAGATTAATATAAAACCCTGCCTTATTGAGAGATATGAAAAAAGAGATTCGTGTTTTGGGAATTGATGATGGGCCTTTTGACAAGTTCAATGATAAAGAGGTTATTGTTGTTGGAACTGTTTATCGCGGAGGTTCTTTTATCGATGGTGTTCTTTCAACAAAAGTTACTGTTGATGGTGATGATTCAACAGGAAAAATTGTTGGAATGATAAACAAATGCAAGTTTAAGCCGCAACTGCAGGTTATTCTATTAGATGGAATAGCTGTTGGCGGATTTAATGTAATTGATGTTGATGATTTAAATAAAAAAACAGGAATTCCTGTGATAGTTGTAATGAGGGATTATCCTGATTTCAGGAAAATAGAAAAAGCATTAACAAAGCTTAATCATGCAGAAAAAATAAAACTGTTGAAAAAAGCAGGAAAAGTACATCAGTTAGATGATATCTTTATTCAGGCCATTGGCCTAACCTTAAAACAAGCAGAAGAAATAATTGACATAACCTGTACTCATTCTTTGGTGCCTGAGCCATTAAGAGTTGCTCATTTAATTGCAAGCGGCGTTGTTGATGGAGAATCAAGAGGAAGGGCATAATAATCTAACTATATACTTAATAAACGAAAAATTAATATAGTTAAAGGGAAGTGATTGTTTCTTTTATAGGATAACGAAGGCGACTTTATGGAAATAATATTCTTAGGAACAGGAGCAGCAGAAGGGATTCCTTCAATAGACTGTGATTGCAGGCATTGCAGAATTGCTTTAGAAAAAGGAGGCAAGTTTGTCAGGAAAAGAACTTCTTTGCTTTTTAAGATAAACAGCTTTAACCTTTTGGTTGAAACTCCGCCAGATATTGGGCAACAACTGATAGCCCATAACATAAGGGACTTGCATGTTATTTTATTAACGCATAACCACTTTGACCATACAGGAGGTATTAAGGAGTTTGAGTTTTGGAAGAAAAATATAACATTATTTGCTGAGCAAGAAGTAATGGAGAGTGTTATAAAAGAATATTGGACAACTAAATTAGATAAAATTTTTCTTAAAGTGCCATGTTATGCAGGCTCTATACTAAACTTTGGAAGCTTTACAATAACCCCTTTTCCAGTGCTTCACTCACCAAATACTCCAACTTATGGATTTGTGCTCAACTATAAAAATCAGAAGATTGCTTATTTATCTGATGCTAAAAGTCTTGGAAAATATGCATCATACTTATTAAAGGATGCTGATATAATAATTGCCAACACACCTTTTTTTGAGCCACCAACAGAAAATCACATGTCAACTGTAGAAGCAATTAAGCTTAAAGATGAGCTGAATGCAAAAAAGCTTGTTCTTACACACATAAACCACTCTAACAAGCCATATGATGAGCTGGTTAGTTATTGCAGCCAGTTCAAGGATGTTATTGTGGCCTATGATGGCATGAAGATAATAATCAATGATGATTGATTTTTTTAAACTTAATCTTTTACACTATTGGTAAACTAACTTCTTTAATAGTCTTTATATAGTAGCGACAAAATAGAAAGATTTATATACTCAATAGACTTCATTTTAGACATGTTTGAAATACCACCAACTTTGGAGTTAATTTTAAAAGAAGCAAAAGAATTAGAGGTTAAAGGCGAATATTCTAAAGCTGATAATCGTCTTTCCTTTGTTATTAATGAATTTAAGAAGGGGAAATATGATAATCCTAACTTTCTAGCTGACGCATTAAATCATGGTGGTATTGTAAAGAGAATGTTAATGCAGTATGATGATGCTCTTGAAAATTATAAAGAGGCACTAAAACTCAAGCCAACCAATGAACAGAAGGCTTTTGCAAATGTTAACATAGCTGATATCTGCAGGGTTGCTAAATCTAATTTTAAGGCCGCACATGAACATCTAAAGAAAGCACGTTCATGTGCAAAAAAAATTCCATATGCAAAAAATAGGGGAATTATGCATGCTAAAATAGAAGATCAAAAAGGGCTTGTTTTTTTAGCACAAGAGGAATATAATAAAGCAATCAATTCATATCAGGGTGCAATAGAGATTTGTGATGATTTGATGGAACATCACCCAGGTGATAAAGAAATTGAAAACAGATTTGGACAGGCTGTTCATCATCTTGGAGTTGCTTACATAAAACTAAATGATCCTAAGAATGTAAAAGAAGCTTATGAATCACAAAAAAGTGCTTTAAATGTTTTTAGGGAACTAGGTGATCAACAGGGTATTGTTAACTCTGTATCAGCACTCGGTGAGATAGCAATGATTAAAAACAATCCTGATGAATCAATAAAACAATACAAAGAAGCATGGGGAATACTGGAAAAAACAGGTTATGATAGAGCAAAAATAGCATTAGCATTGAATTTAGCAGAAGCATATTTAACAAAAAAAGAACCAGAAAAAGCAATACCCTATTTAAAACAATTTCGTGATGGAATAATCAATAAGAAAATTACAAAACATGATATCAACTTAATGCGAGATAAATACAAAAAATGCATGATTCTTGCGAATCAATGCATGATTCTTGCGGATCAAATGTTCATGAAAAATGTTTATTAAATTATAACTAAACATAATAAAACTTATTTTCCTTTTTCTGCTTGCTGTCCATCTGGGAATTCAGCTTGTTTGCCCTTGGTCTATGGCTTTCAGGATCTCTTCTAAAGGTCATGTCAAGGCCTTTCAAAAACTTATTCATTCCATTTTCCATTGTGAATGGGCCATGCACAATTCCATTAACAGCCGGAACACCATCAAAGACAATAAGCTCTTCAGAGAGATAGTCAATAAATAAAATGTCATGGTCAACAACAAGCATTGTTTTTTCTTTTGATTCAGCCATGTCCTTTATAACCCTTGATACTGCTAATCTCTGTTCAACATCAAGGTAAGCAGATGGCTCATCCAATAAGTATAAATCAGCTTCTTTTGAAAGGCATGCAGCAATAGAAACCCTTTGAAGCTCTCCGCCAGAAAGCTCGCTTAGCTTTTTCAGAAGCAATGGCTTTATTTCAAGGGGTCTTATAATCTTTGTGCTGTAATTTGCAACAGCATCTTTTAAGACAGTCGCAACAATCTCATCTGATTCTGTGTTAATGTACTGGGGCTTGTAGGAAACCCTGACCTTATTGGTAATAACCCCTTTGTCGCTTTTTATTACTCCTGCCAGTATTTTAACAAATGAGGTCTTTCCAATTGCATTTTCCCCCAAAATCCCGACAACTGCATTTTTGTAAATAGTGCCTTGTTTTGCATCAAGCTTAAAGCTGCCAAGCTTTTTTTCTATTTCTGTCCATCCTGTCAGCACATTGCTTTTAGTTGTCTTTACAGGAGGTTTTTCCATGAATTTTATTATGTGATCCCTGAACCTGATATTTTCCTCTTTCAGATAGCCGGAAAGGTAAACATTGATTCCTGCTTTTGCTGATTTTGGCTGTGAAACAACACCATAACAGCTTTCCCTGCCATACATCAAATGAATCAGGTCAGCCATGTAATCTAATATTATTAAATCATGCTCTACAACAAGCACAGCTGTTTCCTCATCTGCTAATTCCCTTATAAATTTGCTTACTTTTATCCTTTGCTTAACATCTAAATAAGATGTTGGCTCA
>JAHJQG010000037.1 GCA_018819345.1 Nanobdellota archaeon | reverse complement strand
TATTTAAAGCTTACTGAAAAGGGCGATAGCCGAGATTTGAACTCGGGCCAAGAGATCCACAGTCTCTTATGCTACCAGGCTACACCACTACCGCCATAAAGCAAGTTATCCTTATATAATTTATAAATCTTGCTATTAGAAATCAATATTCTTCTTCTGGTTTTCCAAAGATAAATTCTTTTACATACTTAATGAATTCCTTTAACATTTCAAAGTCTTCCTTTACTGAATCCATTGTGATGTCAATTGGCTCGCCATCAATAACAACACTCATGGTTACATGCCTTCTATATTCTTCTCTTTGGGTGTATTCTGCCCGTATTATTTTTCTCAGTTTAAGGTAATAATCAATGTATTCATGCAGTCTCTTTTCATCAGGGTATATTTCCTTGAGTAAGTTGCACCTCAGAGCCTTATTTTCAGGGTAATCAGTTATCAGTTTCTGCTCCTTTGCATATATTAAAAGAGCCTCAAAACCAAAGGAAAATGCATTTATCATCCTTTGAAGGATACTCTTCAGGACATCAGCTGTTCTCGTGTATTTAAGGCTTACAAACACAAGGTGTTCTATTCTCTTCAATTCTTCCACTGCTTTATCTAAAGATTCTTTCATTCCTGCTCACTATATTATTTGCCTCCTGAATAAACATCCTTGTTTCAGTTATATATTTTTTTATTTCGTCAATAGATATTGTCCGCATGCGGTATGTGCTTGAGCATATGACAAACTTGTTGTTTCTTTCAAATTCAACAGGGCTTTTTCTATGCTCAACTATAATATCCTTTATTTCTGATATAAGTTTTATGTATTTTTTATCAATATTAAGCCTGTCCACACATTTAGTCCTGAAAATAGTGAATTTTGAATCAAAATTATCATTAAATGATGGAATTTTTTTGAATAACCTCTCATAATAAAGTATAGAAGACATTGCATTTGCTAATGCAAGGAAAATGTTTTGAATGATTGATAAGAGTAATCTGTTATCTCTAACTAAAGGATAAGTCATAAAAATCATGTGATCTGCTATTTTCAGCTTTTGATTAGCCTTCTCTATTGCCTCTTGGAACTGCTCCATTTAATTTAATATAACATAGAAATATAAATAGTTTATGATTAATCTTTTTTTAAGCTGAGAATTGCCTTTGCCAAATCCCCTTTTGAATCACTGATAGCCTTTTTTGCCTCATCTTCTGGCACATCTGCCTGTTCCATAACAGTCTTTATGTCTTCTTGGTTTATTTCCGGCTCAGTTGACAGCTCCCTTTCATTTATATTACCCATAATCTGAAAAGTGTCCTGGCCCATCATATTGACCTTGCTAACCTGGGGCTCTGTAATAATAATTTCTTTTTCAGGGGTTTTTATTATAACCTCTGTTGCAGGAATCTCAACCTGCTGTATGCCCATTTTTTTCATCATTTGTGCAGCTTTTCTTGAATTCATTCCAGGAAACATAAAATCACCTTATACCTAAAAAACCATATCCCCATGTATGCAGAATTACTTCAATAATGATTATTATAACCACCAAAACAATAATATGGCCTGGCTTAAAGCTTATCTTGCTTCTGTATTCATCAAAATACCTGATTAAGCCGCCTCCGCTTGATGGAAGGCTTATTTTATTATCTCTTGCCATTTTATTCAACTAAATTAAGGTTATATAAAAATATTACTATAAAGCGTAGGGCAAGAATAAGCCACCTTTTGTCAGTCCATATTTATAAAGACTGCCTTAACATTTAACTAAGCGTCGTATGACTTGCACAAGCCAGGACTCACCGTTTCACCAGTTCCATTAAGAACGTCTGCTGGTTATCTTATCTTTGTTGCCAAAGACTTCGCAAGCATCATCCTCCTCAATGGCTGTCTCGTTTCTGAGTGGTTGCCCTCCTTTTCAGAAGCTCTTTTCCAAGAGTGGCCACAATAGTGGGTGGACTTTCCTCAGCCAAAAGGCCGAAAGTTAAGTACTTACCCTACATAAATAAGGATATTTTAGTTGTTTATAAAGGTTTGTGTGGTTTAGAAAAGAAGTTAGACAAACAAATTTTACTAAATAGTTGTTAAATGCAATAATTTTGAGAGGCTAAAAAATAGAATGTGGACAATTTTTAAAATAGAAAGTGGGAGTTCTGTTCTATCAAAAAGCGAGGTGTTATATCAAGAACAATGATTAAGGGAAGTTTTGAGTTCTAAATTTATATTTCCTTGTTGCTCAACTGCGCAAACTGGAAACATTTAAATAATATTGGGAATATCTATTTATCATGCCTGATGAAAAACTTGCGAGAGCAATAAGACCAAGAATAAGAAGAGCTATATTGCAGACACTTTGCCAAAAGGAAAAAATATCTGTTCACGAAATAGCAGATAAATTAAACATAACAGAATCTTCTGCATCTAAGCACTTGAAGTTGTTATATGATTTAGGATTTGTAAGTTTTGAAGATAAACCCCCTGAGAAATTTTATTTCCTCAAAATAAAAGAGATTAAAGAGTTGTTTATGGTTTATGATAAAATTATCAAAAAATTGAAAGAAGTGTAAAAATAAATGAAATCAAAAACTAGTATATGGGTGTGGTAAAATTGCAAGAAAAAAGAATTTGTCCAAATTGCGGATCTAAAGACATTTTTACATCATTAGAAGAAGTATATAGATGCAATGAGTGCAGAACATTTTTCAATAAAGAAATAGAATAGACTAGCTGTAGAAAAATGAGATGTAAAGCCAAAACAATAATTGGTGAACGTTGTATGCATTCAGGTGTTATTGATAGTCTATGCCTCAATCATTATATTCAAAGAGCAAAAAAAATGGGAATTAACATTCTCACAAAAATAGTAGGTTTTTAACATAGGCTGAAGAATATGAGACGATTTGTAATAGGAGACATACATGGAAGATATAAAGCTTTGAAAGAAGTTTTTAAAAAAAGCAGTTTTGATTATGATAAAGATAAGCTTATTATTTTAGGTGATGTTGTTGATGGAGGGTATAACACTAATTTAGTTGTTGAGGAATTGCTTAAAATAAAAAATAAGATATTCATAATAGGCAACCATGACGAATGGTTTATGAATCACATTAGAAGTGAGTGGGCTGAACAGATTTGGTTATCTCAAGGAGGAAGAGAAACTTTAAGTTCATATAAAGATCAGAAAATTCCTGTTATTCATCAAGAGTTCTTTAACAAAGGAAAATATTATCATGTAGAAGACAAGATGGTTTTTGTTCATGCAGGATTTACTCCTGATCTTCATCCAAGCAAGGAGAGAAAGTTTACTTTGGTCTGGGATAGAGATTTAATTAAATATGCTCGAGCAGGTAATGTAATAAAGCAATGGGAATCTGTTTTTGTAGGCCATACTACAACTCAAACTTATGGATCAACAAAACCAATTAAATTCAATAATTTATGGATGCTTGACTGCGGAGCTGGATTCACTGGAAAATTATGTATAATGGACATTGATACTAAAGATTATTGGTTGAGTAAAAGTCAACCTAATGATGCCTTAATTGGATTGGAAGAGGTATAAAAATGTTAAAAGGATATATAGACTTGGAATACAAACCAACCAAAAAGGATGTAATTTGTAAATATTACATAGAACCTGCTAAAGGAATTAGTTTTGAACAAGCAGCAACAAACATGGCTGGTGAGAGTTCTATAGATACCTGGACAGATATATTAACTTTGAGTCCAACTCTAGCTAAAAAATTAAAACCCAGTGTTTTCTTTATGGACAAAAAGAGAAATACAATCAAAGTGGCTTATCATATAGATTTATTTGAAATAAATTCTATCCCTCAATTTCTCAGCAGCATAGCAGGAAATATTTTTAGCATGAAACTTTTGGAGAATTTAAGACTCCAAGACATTTCTTTTCCAAGAGAAGTTATAAAACAGTTTAAAGGGCCAAAATTTGGTTTGCAAGGTGTGAGAAAATTGCTGAAAGTTAAAGATAGGCCTCTAATTGGAACAATTGTGAAGCCAAAAGTTGGTTTAACTTCTGAAAAACATGCAGAAGTTGCATATAATGCTTGGTTAGGTGGCTGTGATATTGTTAAGGATGATGAGAATTTAACAAACCAGAAATTTAATCAATTTGAAAAGAGAGCAAAGCTAACATTAAAGGCAAGGGATAAGGCAGAAAAAGAGACTGGAGAAAGAAAGATGTATATGTGTAATATTACAGCGCCAACATGCCAGGAAATGCTAAGAAGAGCTAAATATGTTAAAGAATTGGGTGGAGAGTATATTATGATTGACATAATTCCTGTTGGCTGGACTGCTTTGCAAACATTGAGAGAAGCAAATGAAGAACTGGGTCTTGTTTTGCATGCACATAGATGTATGCATTCTGCTTTAACAAGAAATTCTAAACATGGAGTGAATATGCTTGTGATTGCAAAACTTACAAGACTAATTGGTTTAGACCAGCTTCATGTTGGAACTGTGACAGGAAAGATGCATGGTGAAAAGGACGAGGTTTTGGCTGTTAGAGATGAATGTATTTTGAAACATGTAAAAGAAAATTACAAATTGAATGTTTTAAAACAAGATTGGGGCAATATAAAGCCCTTATTTCCAGTAGCTTCTGGAGGATTACAACCAACTATGATTCCAGAGCTAGTTAGGATTTTTGGAAAAGATATAATAATGCAGTTTGGTGGAGGCATCCATGCACATCCAATGGGAACAAAAGCAGGAGCAATGGCATGCAGGCAAGCTCTCGATGCAACATTAAAAGGTGTTTCTCTTAGCGAAGCTACAAAGACAAATAAAGAGTTAAAAGCAGCAATAGACAAGTGGGGATCATATGAAAAACTTCATCCAACACATTCTCATGCGGCAGGAGATTAAGTTTTTATATTTTCTTTTGAGGAATGTTGCAAAACAATTTCAATTAACCCGGGCAGCGAATATGATAAAGGTAAATTAAATGCAGTGATATTTGATGTTTATAATCTTAAAGGTATAAAGCACATAAAGGTGGACAGTTAATTATGAAAACAAAAATTATAAAGATAAATCCAAAAAATATAGAAATTTCTAAGATTAAAGCAGCTGCTAGAATTTTAAGAAAAGGTGGTTTGGTAGCTTTCCCTACAGAAACAGTTTATGGCTTGGGAGCAGATGCCTTAAATCCAAAAGCAGTAAAGAAAATATTTGAGGCAAAAGGGCGACCAGCAGATAATCCATTGATAGTTCATATTGCCGACAAAGAAGAAGTTTATAGATTAGCAAAAGAAGTCCCAGAAGAAGCAGAAAAATTAATGGATAAGTTTTGGCCTGGTCCATTAACTCTTGTTTTGAAGAAATCTAAAATAGTTCCAGATATAATTACAGGGGGTTTAGATTCTGTAGCAATTAGAATGCCTGCCAATAAGATTGCCTTGGCATTAATTAAAGAAGCTAAAGTTCCTGTGGCAGCTCCATCTGCTAATCTTTTTAGCAAGCCAAGCCCAACTTCAGCGGAACACGTGATACAGGATTTGTATGGAAAGATAGATGTTATTATAGATAGTGGTGAGACGGAAATTGGTGTTGAATCTACTGTTCTTGATTTAACTACAAAACCAGCAACTTTGTTAAGGCCCGGAGGAATTACTCTAGAAGAACTGGAAAGGGTTTTAGGAAAAATTAAAATACACCCTATTATTAAAGGGAAAAAAGTAAAGAATATCATTGCTAAATCACCAGGAATGAAATACAAGCATTACTCTCCAAATGCAGATGTAATCTTAGTTGAAGGAGCATATCAAGAAGTAAAAAAGAGAATTCAAAAACTTGTTTACAAACACAAAAAAGAAGGTAAAAACATTGGTGTGATGACTGCTAATGAAAATCATGAATATAAAGCAGATTTAATAAAATTTGTTGGAAACGATTTTAATACAATTGCTAAAAATTTGTTTAAAATATTTAGGGAATTTGATAAAGAAAAAGTTGATATAATTATTGCAGAAGGAGTTAGCGATAAAGGATTGGGACTTGCTATAATGAATAGGTTAAGAAAAGCAGCTTATGAAATCATAAAAAATCCACGCAAAGCCAGTATCATCAAAATATTTAAATAGATTTGTATACTGTTGGCAATATATTATGGTAATAAATTAAAATAGACAAATAAAGATGAAAAGTATTAGAAAGAATTTAAAATATAATAATAAGGGGAAACATAATGGTTGACTATTATACTTTAAATATATCTGGAGCAATCAAATCATTAAAGAGCTCTGAAAAAGGCTTAACTAAAAAAGAAGCTGAAAAAAGGCTGGAAGAATTTGGATATAATGAATTGCAGAAAGAAAAAAGGCTTACTGCGTTGACTATTTTTTTAAATCAATTTAAGAATGCTCTTATTTTATTGCTTATTTTTGCAGGGTTCTTATCTTTGTTTCTTGGAGAAAGAATTGAGTCAATAGCTATATTTTCAATAGTGCTTTTAAATGCTGTACTTGGTTTTATTCAAGAATATAAGGCTGAAAAAGCGATTGAGGCATTAAAAAAGATATCTGCTCCAACAGCCAAGGTTCTGCGTAATGGAAAAGAACAAAAAATACCTGCAAGAGAGGTTGTGCCTGGAGATATTCTTTTACTTGAAGCAGGAGATATTGTTCCAGCAGATTCAAGACTAATAGAAGTTTCAAGCTTGCAGATAGATGAATCATCTTTGACAGGGGAATCTGTTCCATCAGAAAAAGTTACTGAACCATTTAAACTAGGTATTTCTGTAGCAGATCAAGAGAATATGACTTTTATGGGCACTGCCGTAACATATGGAAAAGGGAAAGGTATTGTTATCAGCACAGGCATGAAAACAGAATTTGGAAAAATTGCTATTTCACTACAAACAACAAAAGAAATCCAAACACCCTTACAGAAAAAATTTGCACTATTGGCAAAACAGATTGGAATAGTAGCAGTTATCTTAATTCTAGTTGTATTAGTTTCAGGAACATTGCAGGGAACCCTAACTTTTGGTAAAATGCTTTTGTTTGCATTGGCTTTAACTGTTTCTACTATTCCAAATTCACTTCCTATTATTGTAACTGTTGGCTTATCTATGGGGACAAAAAGGCTTGCAAAAAAGAATATGCTGATTAAAAAACTCCCTGCAGCAGAAAGTTTGGGTGCTACTACTATCATTTGCTCTGACAAGACAGGAACAATAACAAAAAACCAAATGACTATAACAGAAGTTTTTTGTGATAACCAATTAATCAAAGTAAGCGGTACTGGTTATGAACCCAAAGGGAATTTTTATGTGAATGATAAACAGATTAATCCAAAACAGTTGGAATTATTTCTACGAATAGGTTATTTATGCAACAATGCAAAATTGATTAAAAGCAAGGGTAGATTTGAAATTCTCGGAGACCCGACTGAAGGTTCTTTAATCGTTTTTGGAAAAAAAGGGAATCTTGAAGATGAAGATTTGCATCATTATTTCTCTTTTATTGAAGAACTGCCGTTTGATTCAGACAGAAAAAGAATGTCTGTTATATACAAGAATAAAATAAACAAAAAGACAGAAGCCTATGTTAAAGGAGCTCCGGACATTCTTTTAAAAGTATGTGATAGAATAATTGAGAAAGGTGAAGTAAGAAATCTCACTAAAAAAGATAAAGAAAAAATTCTTAAGATGAATGATTCTTTTGCTGGGAAAGCTTTGAGAGTGCTTGCTCTTGCATATAAAGAACTTCCTGATTCTAAGAAATACAGCATTGATAGTGTAGAAAAAAATCTTGTCTTTGTTGGACTTGTTGGAATGATTGACCCACCACGAGATGAAGTTAAACATGCCATTGAACAATGCCAGGAAGCAGGGATAAGAGTTATGGTAATAACAGGAGACCATGCCATAACAACCAAAGCAGTAGCCCAGCAGATTGGATTATTCAAGGAAGGAGATATTGTGCTAACAGGCGATGATGTTGAAAAAATGAGTGATGCTGAACTTGAGAAAAAGATAGAAAAAATTAGAATTATAGCCAGGGCTTTACCTATTCAAAAATTGAGAATTGTTGATGCCCTGCAAAAAAGAGGGCATATTGTAGCAATGACTGGTGATGGTGTAAATGACTCACCTGCTCTGAAAAAAGCTGATATTGGCATTGCGATGGGCATTACAGGCACTGATGTAGCTAAAGAAGTTTCAAAGGCAACTTTAACAGATGATAATTTTGCTACAATAGTAAACGCAATCGAAGAGGGCAGAAACATCTATAACAAAATGATTAAATCAGCAAAATATCTTTTATCATGCAATGCTGGAGAAATAACTGCAGTATTTATGGCAATAATGCTCAGATTTCCTCTTCCATTGCTCCCTCTTCAAATTTTATTAATGAATCTGCTAACAGATGATTTTCCTGCTTTGGGTTTGGGGTTTGAATCAAGTGAAGAAGGGATTATGAAACGCCCTCCAAGAGATCCAAAAGAGAAGCCTATCTCAAGAAAAATATTCCTATCAATTATTATATTTGGATTAATAATGGGCTTAGGAGCATTATTTATGTTTATGCAATATAAAGAAATTGATTTAAGCAAAGCCCGGACAATAGCCTTTACAACTCTTGTTATGTTCCAGATGTTTGCTGTTATGAGCAGCAGGTCATTACTTCCATCTTTAAAGAAATTAAATCCACTTTCAAATAAGTGGTTGCTTGGAGCTGTTTGTCTATCATTAGTTATACAACTAATAGTTGTTTATTGGTCACCATTACAATCTGTCTTTGGAACTGTTTCATTATTAGCAATAGACTGGCTTAAAATCATCGGCATTTCAACCTTAGGGTTTATAATGATGGAAATAAGTAAGTTTTTCATGGGTAAAAGCTGTACTTCATATAATATTAATATAAACCGTAAATCTTCTTAAAAAAATAAGAAAACTATATAAAGAAAATTAAAGACTATTGATTTATGGTAGAAAAAATGAGTTCTGGCTCAGAGATTATTGATGAATTGCTTGATGGCGGTTATGATAAGGTTGTTACAACTATTTATGGCCCTGCTGCAAGCGGAAAGACAACTTTAGTTATGCTGGCTGCAATTCAGCAGGCAAAACAGGGGAAAAAATCTATTTTTGTTGATACAGAAAATGGATTTTCAGTTGAGAGGCTGAAGCAGCTTTCAGGTGAGAATTTTGAAAAGGTTCTTCATAACACAATAATTTTCAGCATAAAATCCTTTAGTGAACAGCAGGAAAAGATGGAAAAAATAAAGCTGCTTGTTGATAATGGAAAAATATCCTTGGTTATTGTGGATACAATAGGCTCAAAGTATAGGGTAAAGCTGAATGAGGATGCCTACAAGGCAAATAAATCAATGGATATGCAGTTAAGGACTCTCGCAGATATAACTCGGCAGGGAGTTCCAGTCATACTTACTGAGCAGGTTTATGCAGACTTAAACAAAAATGGAGAGATAAGCATTGTTGGCGGCAATATGCTTAGAAACTGGAGCAAATGCCTTATAGAGCTGGAGAAAATAAACAGCAAAAGAAAGGCTATTATCAGAAAGCATGAATCATTAACCAATAAAGAGGTTTTATTTGAAATAAAAGAAAAGGGAATTTTTTGAGTAAATTAATTATTCCTCTGTGAAATCATCAATACTAGCCTTAAACTCAGAATCATTTTTTATCATTCCGCGCTTTTTCATGTATTCTCTGGTTAGTATCCAGAAGAACAAGCCCAAGCTTTTCTTTCCCTTGTTGTTGCATGGAATAACCAAATCAATGTTATTTGACTGGTTATTTGTGTCGCATAGTGCTATTATAGGGATTCCTATTTTCATTGCATCATTTATAACATTTCTGTCAGGCCAGGAGTCTGTAACCAAGACTATCTTAGCTTCAATAAACTTGTCTAGATTTGTATTTGTAAGTACTCCAGGAGGATATCTTCCTGCAAAAACCCTTATTCCAGTAAGCTTTGAAAGCATCTTGATAGATTTCCAGCCATTTTCCCTTCTGCTTATAATTATAATTTCCTCAGGAGCATATTGTGCTAAAAAATTAGCGCATATTTTTATTCTTTCATCTATTTTTTGAAGGTTTAGGACTGAGAGGCCGTCTGGCCTTGTTTTATAGATAAACTTCTCCATGTACTTTGTTCTGAATTTTGTTCCTATGTGGATTCCAGCTTTTAGATACTGGTCTGTTGGAACTAATAATGATTCTGCCATTTTATTTACCTCGTGAAAGTTTCCTTAGAAAGAAACTTGCAGTTTTTATTACCTCATGCAAGATGTTTGGTAATCTAGCAAAGAAGTTAGAGTTTATTTAAAAAGATTTCGAAAATCAAGCCTGAAAAACAGCAAGGTCTTCATAGACTGGGCTTTCTAGTGTGAGAATACTTTTTATGAGCTTGAATTCAGTTATTTGGAATGATTTCTTTTCTATTTTTATTTCTTTCAAATCTTTAATAAATTTCTGCTTGTCCTCTACAAACTTTACTCTTGCTAAAGTAACATGAGGATGAAACCTTGTGTCTTTTTTAAAACCAAGTTTTTCTATTTTTGAGTCAATCTCTTGCTGCAGTTTTTTTATTTTACCTTCTGAATCTTCGAGGCCTGCCCAGACAACTCTTATATAGCTTTCATTTGGGAAGACACCGATTTCTGTTAGTGTTGTACTAATTTTTTTGAACTTTATCTCATTTAATGTAGATTTTATCTCCTCAATCTTTTTTTCCTCAACCTCTCCAAGGAACTTTAGTGTTAGATGAAATGCTTTTGCTGGCTTAATCTTGGCTTTTTCAGTATTTATCTGGTTTTGTGCATCCAAAAGAATCTCTTTTATTTCTTTGGGCATCTCAACTGCAATAAAAACCCTCATAAACCTCAAAAACAAAAAGAACTATTTAAATATAACTAAAAGTCAATTGGAACAATTCCTTATATATAAAAAACAAAACTTTATATATTAGTTGTTATTTATGAATAATTATTAAATAAATATGGGGTAAAAAATGAAAAAAACAAAATTAGGAGTTCTTTTTATAGTAATGTTATTAGTGATTTCAGTTGCATCAGCTTCAATGCTAATTCCAGCAGCAGATAAGGCAAAAGATAATGTAGCATACTATGTAGAGTCTGATAACCCAGTATTAAAGGCTCTCCTAGGAGTTAATCATGAGTTCCCAGGAGTGTTTTCAACAGAGTTGACACATGGACAAGTAGGATTTCTCAGTGCCTTGGGAATAAAAACAGAGCCAGTCCAAATATATCAGATAACTGGAAGACCTGTTTGTGGTGATGGCATTGCCCATCCTTCAGAAGAATGTGGTGAACCATACTTACCAGCATGCCCAGAAGGATCTACATGTGTAGATTGCAAGTGTGTAGCTGATGATGAAGAACCAGCACCAGAAGGAAGAAGTTGTTATCCAAGCACGCAAAAACCATATGGTATAGTAATGGTTAATGGCAGTTCTGGAGGAGCAGGAGTAACTGTTGCAGTTTTAGACACAGGAGTAGACACAGATCATCTAGATTTAGTAGGCAATATTAAAGATTGTGTTACAAAGGTTACACATTTCGTACCAGATGCAAAAAGTTGTGAAGACGGACATGGACACGGAACACATGTATCAGGAACTGTGTTGGCAAATGCTGGCTCAGATGGCTTAGGAATCTATGGAGTAGCACCAGAAGCAGGATTGATGGCAGTAAAGGTTTGTGACAAGAGAGGATGGTGTTATGGAGATGACATAGCAGCAGGAATTTACTATGCAGCAGACAATGGAGCAAATATAATATCCATGAGCATTGGTGGAGACTCACCAGATTCGCAGATTTTAGCAGCAATAGACTATGCAGTTGATAAAGGTGTATTACCAGTTGCAGCAGCAGGAAATGATGGTCCAACAGATGGAAGCATAGATTATCCAGGAGCTTATGTAAAAGTAATAGCAGCAGGAGCAATTGATTCAGCAGAAAATGTTCCAGATTGGAGTTCAAGAGGAATCAATGATGGTGATTACATTATAGAAGAAAGAGAAGTTGAGCTTGGAGCACCTGGTGTTTCAATAGAATCCACATACAATGATGGCTGTTACGCATACATGTCAGGAACAAGTATGGCAACACCTCACGTAGCAGGATTAGCAGCAAAAGTTTGGGATACAGCAGATGGAACACTTGATGGAACAGGAAATGCAGCAGACACAAGAAGTTATTTACAGAGTATAGCAAATGACATCTGGACAGCAGGAGATGACACAGCAACTGGATTTGGATTGCCAATTGCACCATAAATTTTCTTTTATTTTTTATTCTCTTTTTCTTAAAATTTGTTTAAGTTTTCAGTGATTATTCTCACTAGATTTTAGGACGTCGCAAAATTCGAAGAAAATAAAAACATTTAAAAACAAGCTTAAACATATAGTTAAATAACACTAAAATGAGGTGTAAAAGATGAGAAAAATATTTAGTATGTTTGTTTTTATCCTGTTATTGACTACTATTATGGCAGTTGCTCAAGAAGAGACAACTGAAGAGAATGCAGGAGTTACTCCAGACAGTATTTGGTGGGGAATAGATGTAGCTCTAGATAAAATAGCTCTGGCTTTGACTTTTGATAATGAAGCAAGAGCAGAAAAAGGATTGAAGATAGCGGAAGAAAGATTACTTGAAATAAAAATTATGGCTACTGAAAAGAAAATTAAAGCTATGGCAAAAGCAGAGACTGAGCATGGAAAAGTTGTTGTTAAAATAAAAGAAGATATTGAGAAACTAGAAGAAGATGACCTAACTGAAGAAATCAAGACAGTGATTAAGTTAGAAAAGAAGATAGGGAAGCATGAAGCAAATCTTGAAGAAATCAGGCAAAAAATAGACATCAAAATAAAAGGAGAACTAACTGAAGAACAACAGGCAATGATTGATTCTGTGCTTAGCAATTTAGAAGGCCAAACAGGAGAGCTAAAGATTAAGGTTATAAATAAGAAAGATAAAACAGAGATTAAGATTAAAGTAAAAACAGGTAAAAGTGAAACAGAAATAGAGAAAGAAGTTGAAGACATTGAAGATGCTATTGGACTTACAAGAGACAGAACTGTTTGGGCTCAGAAAGCAATTGACCATGCTGAAGAAAAGATTGCAAGAGCAGAAGAAAAGATAAATGAAAAAATTAGTGAAGGTGAAAATGTCACTGTTGCATTAGACTTCTTAGAACAAGCAAAAGAAATGCTCGCCCAAGCAAAAGAAAAGTTAAATGCAACAGAATATAGAGAAGCAAGAAAACTTGCAAAAGATGCAGGGAAATTGGCTATGCACGCTAAGAGAGGTAAGAGTTTTGATGAAATTGAAGAAAAACTAGAAATTAAAGGAACTCTTACAGAAGAACAACAAGCATTAGTAGATGAAATATTTGCTAAAGTAAAAGAGGGTAATGTAAAAGTAGAAATAAAGATTAAAGTTAAATGGGAAGAAGAGTCAAATACTACAATCGTGGAAAGAAAGGAAATAGAAGGTGAAGTCAGTGATGAAGTTCAAGGTTTGATTAATACATTAGTTGAGAGCCTACAAGGAACAGTAAATGAAGAAAATGAGGAAGTAGAAGTAGAGGTAGAATTCGAACCTGAAGAAGAGGTAGAGTGTATAACTCATGAAGAATGCAAAATAGGAGAAATTTGTGTAGATGGTGAGTGTGAAAAAGTAAAAGAACCTGAATGTGTAGAAGATGCAGATTGCAAAGAAGATGAAGTTTGCATTGAAGGAGAATGTGAAGAAGTAGAAGAGGAAGAAGAGATAGAATGTACAACCGATGCTGACTGTAAAGAAGGAGAAATCTGCACAGATGGAG
Organism: Nanobdellota archaeon; assembly: GCA_018819345.1. GTDB lineage: Archaea > Nanobdellota > Nanobdellia > Woesearchaeales > CG1-02-33-12 > CG1-02-33-12. The sequence goes on along the minus strand of JAHJQG010000037.1, from coordinate 3,066 downwards.
AATGTGAAAAGGTTAAAGAGGAAAAAGAGCCAGAATGCGTAGTTGATGCAGACTGCAAAGAAGATGAAACTTGCGTAGAAGGTAAATGCGAGGAAAAAGAAGAATAAATTTTTTATTCTTTCTTTTATTTTTTTAGCTATAAAAAATATATTAGCTGAAATATCAGTTATTATATGGCTTGAATAATTCCGGGTTTTCTAGATGAATTAAGGCAGTGGTTATTGCCTGCTTGATGTATTCTTTTCTTTTCAATCTGCCCTTTGTTAAATAGCCTATAACCCCTCCTGAACGACCAATTCTTTTATCTTTGGTTACTGCCTTTTTATCAAATTTGTACTCACAAAATCTTCTTTGTTAGAAAATTTCAATTAATCAAATATATTATGTTCAATTTTCGTGCAGATATTATTATAAGGAGACCACTGCCAAGTGGCTTCGCCACATTTTGCCTTACTTCGCAAGAAAAAATAAAAACATTTAAAAACAAGCTAACCTAGGGTTAATAATACTAAAAATGAGGTGTAAAAGATGAAAAGAATATTTAGTATGTTTGTTTTTATTCTGTTATTGACTACTACAATGGCAGTTGCTCAAGAAGAGGAACTTCCAGATGCCGGGACCACACCAGATTCTGCTTTATATGGTTTAGATAGAGCATTCGAAAGAATAGGTTTAGCTCTAACTTTTAGTAAAGCAGCAAAAGCAGAAAAACGTTTACAAATAGCTTCTGAAAGATTGGCTGAATTAAAAGCAATGACTGATAAAGGAAAACCAGAATATTCTGATGATTTAGCCAATGAGTATGATAATAACATAAAAGAGGCTAATGAAATAGCAACAATAGCTAAGTTATTAAGAGAGGATAGATCAAAACTTACAGAGCTTATTGCATTGACAACTTCAAAGCATCTTTTTGTTCTAGATAAAGTAAAAGAGAAAGTTCCAGAACAGGCAAAAGAAGCTATTATGAAAGCTAAAGAAGCTTCTATGAATGGACAAAAAAATGCTTTAAGAGCACTTTCAGAAGATAAGCCAGAAAAAGCTGCTGAGATAAATTTAAATTCTGCAAAAGGCAGGCTAAATAGAGCCAAAGAAAAAGCTGCTACAGGTGAAAGCGAGGATGTTGAAGAGGCTTTAGAGGAATATGCTCAAATGGCAGAACTTTCTAAAGAACTAGCAGAAAAAGATGCTGAAACAGCAGAAGATATTGCTGCTGATTTTAATGAACAACTAGCAGACTTAGATGAAATTGAAGATATAATGCCAGATGTAAAAGAAAAGGTTAAAGAGAAAAAATCATCTTCTTTAGAAAAACAAAGGAATACATTAAGAAGTTTAGCTAGAAACAAGCCAGAAGAGGCTGCTGAGATTTTTTCAAAAGCTGCTGAAGCAAGACTTAACAGAGCAAAAGCCAAAGCAGATGAAAATAAAATAGAAGGTGTAGAAGATGAGATAGGAGAATTTGAAAAACTAGCTAACTTTGGAAATGAAATATCACAAATTGCTCAGGGTCTTGGTAAAGATACAACAACAGTTGATCAATTAGTAGCAAAAGCAACTACGCATCACCTAGAAGTATTAGCAGAGGTTTACGAGAAAGTTCCAGAGCAGGCAAAGGCAGCAATTGAAAGGGCTATGAATAAATCTGCAAATGGAAGAGAAATTGCTGTAGAGGCTTTAAAAAAGAATGGTGCTTTGGGAGATATTTCAGAGGAAGTTCCTGCTACAGTAAGTGAAAAGATTCCAGAAACAGTAAAAGAAAGAATTGGAATTAAGGAAAAACCAGAAACAACTGGAAAACCTTAATTTTTATTTTTTAATTCTGTTTTGAAATATATATACTTAATCATATAAATATTTATATAGACATATTATTACTCAACAATAATATAAACCTTTGGGGGTGTAAACTAAATGAAAATATTTTTAGTAATAGCTACAATAATGGCTTTAGTTCTGGTGAGTGGAGTGATGGCAGCCGAACAAGCAACAACAGCAACAGTAACAGTTGATGCATTTCTTTCAGTGACTTTTACAAACTATCCAGTTACTTTCCCTAATATGAACCCAGGCACAACACAAAATGCAGGCGCAAGTAATGGATATCCTTTGACAGTTACAATTGATAGTGTATCAAACGTCAACGCTATTGTAAAAACAAAAGCAGATGCTGCAAACTTTCTTGGAACAACTAATGCATCGCTAACCTTTCCAGTAAGCAATATGGAATGGTCAATTACAGCTGGAGGTACTTATGCAGATTATTTAACCACCGATGCAACTGTATGCGCTAGTGTAGCTCCTACAAGTGCTTGTAACATTTACCACAAATTAACAATTCCAAGTGCACAAAAAGCAGGAAGTTATAGTGTTGGAATTACAATAACAGCAACACAAGTTTAAAGCTAATTAAAAAAATGAACAAGAAGAAGATTTTTTTAGTTTTATTTTCTATTTTAATATTTATATCTCTATTTTCTTTTGTACAAGCTGCATGTAGTATAGGAGCAAATCCTTTAAGTATGGAAGCAAGAGCAGTTCCAGGACAAACAGTTTTTGCTAGTTGGAATCTTTATAATTTGTATGGAGATAGAACAACACATGTCAAATTAAGTACAATTGGAGCACCTTCTGACTGGAAAATAAGTTTTGAACCAGAGTTACATGAAGCTACTTACTCTGTTATGGGTGTTGTACAAACAATAAAAGAAAATGTTGCATTAGAACTAACTCCTGTAGTTAAAACAAAACCAGAAACTATTCCAGAAGGAACGGATTATGTAAAACATCCTAAAGAAGAAGGTTATATACCTGTTAAAGTCGTAAAAATATACATAGAAGTTCCAGAGGATGCAGAACTTTGGAAAGAACATGATTTGGTTTTTACTGCAACTGGTAGTTGTTTTACAGAGCCAGGTGCAGTCGTGCCTGCAATAGCAACACAATTAAAATTAAAAGTTAAAACAGTTTCTGAAGAATTTACTGAAGTTCCTTTAGAAAAAGCAGCTGAAAAGGAAGAAGAGAAAGAAGAAGTTGAAGTTGTTAAAGAAGAAAAACTAACAGTGC